>JBBQSN010000158.1:0-7666 GCA_038213835.1 Actinomycetales bacterium | reverse complement strand
ACTCGGCCACGGTTCTCCTCGGTTCTGCTCTTCGAATGGGTGGCGCGTGGCTTACTGCGCGACCTGGCTGATCTGGAAGCTCTGGGGCTGCTGGGCCGCGTGCGGGTGCTCAGGGCCTGCGTAGACCTTCAGCTTCCGCAGCATCTGGCGACCCAGGGTGTTCTTGGGGAGCATGCCGCGGACGGCCTTCTCCACCGCCTTGGCCGGGTTGTCGTTCAGCAGGTCGGTGTAGCCGATCGCCCGCAGACCGCCCGGGAAGCCCGAGTGGCGGTAGGCGAGCTTCTGCTCCCGCTTGTTGCCGGTGAGGGCGACCTTCTCGGCGTTGACGATGATGACGAAGTCACCGGTGTCGACGTGGGGGGCGAACACCGGCTTGTGCTTGCCCCGCAGCAGCGTCGCCGTGTGGCTGGCCAACCGCCCGAGGACGACGTCGGAGGCGTCGATGACGTGCCACTGCCGCTCGACGTGGGCGGGCTTCGGGGTGTACGTACGCACAGTCGTGGGCCTTCGCTCGTGAAGTGGTGTCAGGTGGATCAGGTGCGGTGCTCGGAGCCTGCGGGGCGCCGGACGCCCGGACCGGGCACTCGGGCCGCGCCGCGCGGCGACACACCAGGGTACCTGCGACGCTCCGACGCGGTCAAAACGGCTCGTCCACGAGGTTCTCGCGCCACCGGCCCGCGACGGCCATACTGCGCAGGTGGACGGGGGCCTGGCGCTGCTGGTGCGCGGCATCCGGTGGCGTCGTGGGACGTCCCTGGTGCTCGTGCTCTGCGCCTCCGTCACGGTGGCCGGGGCCGCCGCGGGCCCCACCTGGGGTCGCGTGTCGCAGGCCTCTCTGCTCGAGCGGGTCCTGCAGGAGGCACCCGTGAGCGGTCTCGCCTTCACCGTGCAGGCCAGCACCCGTCCCGATCCCGACGCCTCGCGCGCGTACGCGCCGGACTCCCTGGACTTCTCCGACGTGGGCCGGCAGGCCGACCTGCCGGCCGGGCTGGACGAGCTGTTCGACCAGCCGACCGAGGTCGTCAGCACCGCACGCCGGCTGCAGGTCGAGCCGGTGCTGCCGGCCGGGCCGGAGCCAGGACCCGACGGCGCCCCCGCCCCGCCGCCGGAGGCGTCGCTGGGCCGGCTGGTGGCCCGCGACGGCGCGTGCGCGCAGGTGAGGCTGGTGCAGGGCCGGTGCCCGGAGTCAGTCCAGGAGGTGCTGCTCTCGGACCGCTCGGCCGCCGAGCTCGGCGTCTCTGCGGGCGAGCAGGTCCGGTTGCCGGAGCTCGCCGCCGAGCCAGCGCCTCCAGGTGGCAGCGACCCGTTCCCGGTCGATTACCTGGTCTCCGGCACCTACGCCGCGGCGGCGGTGGACAGGACCGGCCGGTTCTGGTTCGACAGCGAGGACTTCGAGTACGCGCCGGCCACCGTCCTGGGCGGCGAGGCGGTCCCGGCCCGGCTCGACGCCGTCCTCGTGCTCCCCGATCTCGTGCTCTCGCTCTGGACGCCGGGACTCCGGGTGCAGGTGGAGCGGGTCGTCCAGGACGGCGCCATCACCTTGTCGAACGCCGACCGGGTGCTGCACGACCTCGAGGAGCGCGTCGCCTACGTCGAGCAGACCCGGGGCCAGCTCCAGGCGGAGGCACCGCTCGCGGTGACGGTCAGGGGCACCGAGACGGACCGGCGGCTGGTGGCGGCCACGTCCACCTTCGTCGGTCTGCAGGTGGTGGTCCTGGGGTGGTTCGTGCTGTTCGGCCTGGTCGCGGTCACCGTCGCCGCGCGCAGCGAGGAGCTCGCGCTGGCGAAGCTGCGCGGCCTGCGCGGTGCCCGTCTCGCGGCCCACGCGTTGGCCGAGCCGCTCGGCCTGCTCGCGGTCGCGGTCCCCCTCGGGGTGCTGCTCGCCCAGGCCGCCGTCCGGCTCCTCGCGGCCAGCGTGCTGCTCCCGGGCACCGCGGTCGGGATGCCCGTGGCGAGCTGGGTCGCGGTGGGGGCGACCGTGCTGGTGTCCGCGGTCGCGTGCGCGATGGCGGCCAGGAGCTCGCTGCGGGTGCCCGTCGCCGACCAGCTGCGACGCCGATCGGGCGAGGCCGCTGCGGGCACTGCGTCCGCCACGGTCACCGCCGTGCTCGGCACCCTGGTGACCGTGGCGGTCGTGCTCGTGCTCACGCAGGGACGCAGCGCCCAGGCGGCGCTGCCCGCCCTGCTGACACCGGTGCTGATCGGGTTGGTGGCCGGTCTGCTGGTCGCGCACGCCGTGCGGGTGCTCGTGCGGGTCGGTCTCGGCCGGACCGTGACGTGGCCGCTCGCGCCGTACCTCGCCGTCCGGCAGGTCGCCGGTCAGGGGGCGCTGACCCGGACGACGGCCCTGATCACCGCCGCCACCGCTGTGAGCGGCTTCGCGGCGGGGGCCTGGGTCCTCACCGCCGAGCAGCGGGCCGCGCAGGCAGCGCTCGACGTCGGGGCCGAGCGGGTCGTCCACGTAGGCCCGACGACCACGACCGACCTCCTCGACGCCACCCACGAGGTCGACCCGGACGGCGGCTGGGCGATGGCCGCGGTGCAGCGGGGGACCGGGCAGGAGGCCCTGCTCGCGGTCGACTCCTCACGCTTCGCCGTCGCCACGCCCGTCCCGGGCGGTGCGCTGGCCGGGCCGGGTGGCCTCGACGACGACCTGGTGCCCGAGGGCCTGGTCGAGCCCCTGGTGCTGACCGGACCGGAGCTGACCGTCCGGGTGGCGGGGGTGCGGATCGTTCGTCCCGACGTCGAGCTGGCCCTGACCGTGCGCGTCCTCACCGCCGACGACGAGCCGGCCGCGGTGCGGATGGGGGTGCTCGACGGCGGCGCGCAGACCCTGACCGCGCCCGCGCCCGCCTGCGTGGGTGGCTGCACCGTGCTCTCGCTGGTGCTGCCGCAGGCGACGGGCAGCGGGTCGGTCGCCGGCGAGGTCGACCTCGTCTCGATCGCGGCCGGCGGCCGAGAGACACCGTTCCTGCTCAAGGAGTGGCGGGTGGCGCGGGTCGACGAGTCCCGGATCGATTCCGCCGCCACCGGAAGCCTCGAAGCACTGCAGGAGGTACTGGGACTGCGGCTGCTCGCGGTCGTGCCCGTCTCGGCCACCACCGGAGTGGTCCGCCGCGACGTCCCCACCGAGCTGCCGGCCCTGCTCGGCGCGCAGACCACGCTGCAGCCGGTCGGGCTCGAACGGCTGCTCGACGGCTCAACGCTCGAGGGCGGCGACCTACCGTTCCGCGAGGTGGGCCGGACGCCGGCCCTGCCCCGGACCGAGCAGGGCGCTGTCGTGGACCTGGAGCTCGTCTCGCGGGTCGAGCCACCGCGCAGCGCCGGCCTGGACTTCCAGGTCTGGCTCGGCGCGACGGCGCCGGACGACGCCCCCGGCCGCCTGGCCGCGGCCGGCCTCGACGTGCTCGAGGTCGAGACCCGGGTCGGACGGCGCGACCAGCTGGACCGGGCCGAGCCGGCCAGGGCGCAGCTGCTGCTCCTCGGGGCGGGTGCCGCGACCCTGGTGGCCGGCACGGCCGGCGTGGCCACCGCGCTGGCCGCCGCCGCCCGGCGCCGGGCGGCCGAGGCGGCAGCACTGCGGGCGATGGCCGTCCCCGGACGCACCGTGCGCGCCGCGGCGCTGCTGGAGGGCCTGCTCCTGCTCCTGCCCGGGGTGCTGGTCGGGGCGCTCTGTGCCCGCGCCGCGGTGTCGCTGTGCGCCCCCGTGCTCGCCGAGGTCACCGGCGCCTCCCCGGTCGTCGCGGGGGGCGTCCCCAACGGCGTGGCGGGCCCGCCGGTGCTGGCCGTCGCGGCCGGCACGGTCCTGCTGCTCGCCCTGGTCGTGTGGGTCCTCACCCGCCACGGCGACGACGAGACCCGGTTGCGACAGGGGATGTGATGGCCGCGCTCGCAGGCACCGAGGTCCGGCTCGACGGCGTCGTCCACATCTACACCGACGCCGGGGGCATCGACGTCGTGGCGCTGCGCGGGGTCGACCTCGAGGTCTCCCCGGGCGAGCGGATCGCGCTCCTCGGACCGTCGGGCGCCGGCAAGTCGACGCTGCTCTCCCTGCTGTGCGGCACCACCCGGGCCAGCGCCGGCACCGTCCAGCTGGACGGCGTCGACCTGCGCACCCGCACCGAGGCGCAGCTGTCACGGCTGCGCGCCGACGGGGTCGGCACCGTCCTGCAGGGCCCGTGGCGCAACCTGCTCCCCTACGCGACCCCGGCGCAGAACGTGGCGTTCGCCCAGCGGGCCGTCCCCCGCCGGGTGCGCCGCGGGCTCACCCCGCCGCGCGAGCTGCTCGGCTCGCTGGGACTGGCCGCCCTGGCCGACGCTCCGCTCGGCGGGCTGTCCGGCGGCGAGCGCCAGCGGGTCGCCGTCGCGGTCGCGGTCGCGAACGGCCCCGGTCTGCTGCTCGCCGACGAGCCCACCTCCCAGCTCGACCCGGCCGGACGCACCCAGGTGCTCGACCTCGTCGACGAGGCGTGCGAGCGCTGGGGCACCACGGTCGTGGTGGTCACGCACGACCCCGAGGTCGCCGCCCGCTGGCCGCGCACGGTCACCATCCGCGACGGTCGGGTCGGCGCCGAGGGCCGCCACGGCCGCGATCTCGCCGTCGTCGGCGCCGACGGCTCCGTCCAGCTGCCCGACCGGCTGCGCGCCTCCTGGCCGGCGGGCACGCTGGTCGAGATCGAGGAGTCCGACGACGAGCTGGTCCTGCGTCGGGAAGGTGCGTCGTGACCGGGTCCGCGGGAGACGGCCTGGTGGCGAGCGGCATCACGGTCGAACGGTCCGGGCGCGCTCTCCTGCAGCAGGTCTCGCTGCACGCACGACCCGGCCGCATGCTCGCGGTCGTCGGTCCCTCGGGATCGGGCAAGACCACGCTCCTCGGCGTGCTGGCAGGTCTCGTGCGGCCCGGCGCCGGCGTGGTCAGCCTCGACGGCGTGCCGGTCGACGGCTCGTCGCGCCAGCGGCAGGCGTTCGGCTTCCTGCTCCAGACCCACGCGCTGCTGCCGGTTCTCACCGCCGCCGAGAACGTCGAGGTGGCGCTCCGCGCCCGCGGCACCCGGCCGGACGCCTCGCGCGCCGCCGCCCGGGAGGCGCTGACGGCGGTCGGGCTCGGCGAGGCGTTCGACCGACCGGTGGAGCGGATGTCCGGGGGCCAGCAGCAGCGAGTCGCGCTCGCCCGCGCGCTCGCCCCCGGACCGTCGGTGCTGCTCGCCGACGAGCCGACCTCCGAGCTCGACGCCGTCACCCGCGACCGGATGGTCGACCTGGTCGCCGCGCAGGCGGCCCGCGGCGCGGTCGTGGTGCTGGCCACCCACGACCCCGAGGTGGCGGCCCGGTGCGAGGACCGGCTGGACCTGCACGACGGCATCGTGGTCCCCAGCCCGTCGCAGTAGTCGAGCCGTGACGGCACCGCGCGATCAGGCCTGGCCCAGCTCGATCTGCACGCCGTCGACGACCCCCTCCTACGGCTGCAGCAGCACCGCCACCGTGCGACCCGGGATCGTCACCGACCCGGCCGCCGAGGACCACTGCGTCTGCTTCACGACCGGGTCCGCGCCACCTGCCTGCACCGGCGAGAGCGAGAGCCGCGCCCCCGCCAGGCCGGGCACCGTCTGGGTGACGGCGTCAGGCGATGCGTTGAAGACGACCAGCGCCCCCCGCAGCCGTCGGTCGACGTCCCGGCCGACCGTGTCGTCGATCCGCATCACGACCACACCCGGTGCGGCGGAGGCGCTCCCGCTGAGCGGGAAGCTGACCTTCTGCTCGATCAGGTCGGCCCGGCCGAGCCGCAGCAGCGGCGTCCCGGTACGCAGCCGCAGCAGATCCTGCGCCTGAGCCGAGGCCGACGCGACGTCGGACGCGGTCGGCTTGAGCGAGGGGTCGGCCAGCAGGGGCTGCTGGTAGGGCCACTTCGCCTCGTTGTCGGGGGCCGGCGGCAGGCCGTGGCCGAAGCCGTTGTCCTGCCCCGTCCAGTCCAGGGTGTTGAACCAGTCGCCGGAGTCGTAGGAGTTGCGGTCGAGCGACTTGCTGCGCAGCAGGTCGGCACCCGCGTGCCAGAACGACGGCGTCTGCGACAGCGCGGTCGTGGCCAGCGAGAGCGTGTTCATCCGCACCCGCTGGTCCATCGGGGTGCTCTGCGGCAGCTTGAAGGTCAGCGAGTCCCAGAGCGTCTCGTTGTCGTGCGCGTCGACGTAGGTGATCACCTCGACCGGCTGGTCGGCGTACCCGGCCGGCTGACCGTTGTAGTCGACCTCGTCACCGCGCACCACCTCGCCCGACGAGTCGGTGAAGGTGAAGGCGCGCAGGTTGCCGGCCAGGCCCAGCTGGACCAGGTCGGTGGCGTGGGCGAGGTCGGCCACCTGCTCGGCCTCATCGCCGTTCACCGGTGCGCCGTTGGGAGCGCCCGCCAGGCCGGAGCCGAAGCCCTGCACCCGCGGGTCCTCGTCGAACGGACCGCCGCCGCGGACGGCGTCGCGCAGCCGGTCGGAGAACGTCCCGATCCCGGTGCCGCCGAGCTGTCCCTGGGTCGCCTGCTCGAACCGTGCGTCGTCGGCCACCTCGCCGAAGTTCCAGCCCTCCCCGTAGAGGTAGACGCCCTTGCCGTCGACACCGTCCTTCTTCAGCGTGAGCCGGTCGAGCGCGGCGCGGACGTCGAGCATGTTCTGCCGCGAGTGGTGGCCCATCAGGTCGAAGCGGAAGCCGTCGACCTTGTACTGCTCGGCCCACAGCACCACGGCGTCGACCATCGCCTTGCCCGCCATGGCGTGCTCGGTCGCGATGTTCTGGCAGCAGGTGCTGGTCTCCACCGCTCCCGTGGACGGGTTCAGCCGGTGGTAGTACCCGGGCACGACCTGGTCCAGCACGGAGGTCTCCGCCTGCCCCGAGGCCGACGTGTGGTTGTAGACCTCGTCGACGACCACCCGCAGCCCGTCGGCGTGCAGGGCGCCCACCATGGTGCGGAACTCTGCGACCCGGGCACCACCCTCGGGCTGCGTCGCGTACGAGCCCTCCGGCGCCATCCAGTGGTAGGGGTCGTAGCCCCAGTTGAAGCCGTCCTCGGCCGCCACGGCGGCGACGCAGGCCTGCTGCTCGGTCGAGTCCGGCGGCAGCGACGCCAGGTCGCAGTCCGGCACCGCCTGTTCCGCGCGCACCTCCTCGATCGAGGTGATGTCGAAGGTCGGCAGCAGGTGCACGGTGTTGAGGCCGGCGTCGGCGAGCTCGCGCAGGTGCGCCCGGCCCGCACCCTCGTCGGCGAAGGCGAGGTAGGTGCCGCGGTGCTCCTCGGGCACCGACGTGTCACCGATCGAGTAGTCGCGCACGTGCAGCTCGTAGATCGAGGAGTCGACCGCCCGCTTCAGCCGCGGCGACGGCGTCGTGCGCCACTGCCGCGGCGATAGCGAGCGGTCGGCCAGGTCCACGACGACCGAACGGGTCGAGTTCGTGGTGAGCGCGACCGAGTAGGGGTCGGTCACCTCGTTGGTCTCGACCGTGAGCGTGGTCGGCGCCCAGACGTCCACCTCGTAGAGGTACTGCGCGCCGCGCCAGTCGCTGCGGCCGCGCGTGCTCCAGACGCCGTCGGGGTGCCGCATCGCCCGGACCCCCAGCGGCGCGGCGCGGCCGGCCGTCCAGACCCCGGCCGCGACGGCCGACCCGGTCGGCGCCCCGAGCCCGC
>JBBQSN010000157.1:0-7893 GCA_038213835.1 Actinomycetales bacterium | reverse complement strand
GCACCGACCCACGCGGCGTCGCCCGCACCGACAAGGCGTTCTACGTCTCGCCCTTCTACCCGGTCGACGGCTCGTACACGATGAGCCTCCCCGAGCCCGACGACGCGCTGCGGCTCAGCGTGACGCTGCACCGCGAGGAGGGGCGCCCGTTCGTCGCCTCCGTACGCGGCACCGGTCGTCCGGCCACCACGGCCGAGGTCGTGCGCAGCGTCGTGGCCTCTCCGGTCGAGTCGATGCGCACGGTGGCGCTGATCCGCTGGCAGGGCGTGCGGCTGTGGCTGCGCGGCCTGCCGATCACGCCACGACCACCGCAGGACGAGGCACCGCACGACGAGGCACCGCACGACGCCGTCTGTCCGGCCGCCACGCACGACACCGCCCCGACCCACCAGTTCTCGAGCACCGCACCGAGGAGCACCCGATGACCGACACGCGCGCCGCCGCTGATCCGGACCTGCGTGGCCCCGGGGTCCGGATCGACGCCCGGCGCTGGCCCGACGTCGCCACCGTGCCGTCCTCCGGCGTCCGGGCGGCGATCGCCGACCGGCTGTTCGAGGACGTGCTGCGCCGGCTCGACGTCCGGGTCGAGCTCCCCGGTGGACGCACATCGGGCGCCGGTGGCCCCGAGGCACCTGTCCTGCTGCTGCACCGTCCGCGCGACTTCGCCCGCCGGGTCGGCGCGTCCGGCCTCATCGGCTTCGGTGAGTCGTACATGGCGGGGGACTGGGACGCCCCGGACCTCGCAGCCGTCCTGACCGTCTTCGCGGGCCAGATGGCCTCGCTCGTGCCGGCGCGGTTGCAGTCCTTCCGGCGGATCGCCGTGAAGGCGTTGCCGGGTGCGCACCTGGGGAGCCAGGCGAACACCCGCACGAACATCTCGGCGCACTACGACCTCTCCAACGAGATGTTCGAGCTGTTCCTCGACCCGTCGATGAGCTACTCCTCGGCGCTGTTCGACCCGGCCCAGGACCCCGCGCACGACGCCGGTGCCCTGGCGTCCGGGCAGGCACGCAAGATCGAGCGGCTGCTCGACGTCGCCGGTGTGCGCGAGGGCTCCAGCGTGCTCGAGATCGGCACCGGGTGGGGCGAGTTCGCGCTGCGGGCGGCGCGGCGCGGCGCCCGGGTGCACACGATCACGCTGTCGGTGGAGCAGGCCGACCTGGCCCGTCAGCGGTTGCAGGACGAGGGCGTGGCCGACCTCGTCGAGGTCGAGGTGTGCGACTACCGCGACACCAGCGGGCGCTACGACGCCGTCGTGTCGGTGGAGATGATCGAGGCGGTGGGGTACGACTTCTGGGCCGACTACTTCCGCACCCTGTCCGAGCGCACGGCGCCGAACGGCCGTGCCGTCATCCAGGCGATCACGATGCCCCACGACCGGATGCTCGCGACACGCGACACGTTCACCTGGATCCAGAAGTACATCTTCCCCGGAGGCTTCCTGCCCTCCACCGAGTCCATCACGGCCGATGCGCATCGCGCGGGCCTTGTCGTCCAGGAGCGGTTGGCGTTCGGTCAGCACTACGCACGCACGCTGCAGATCTGGCGCGACCGGTTCGAGCAGCACGCCGAGGAGGTCGGCGCCGCCGGGTTCGACGAGGTGTTCCGTCGGATGTGGTCGCTCTACCTCGCCTACTCCGAGGCCGGTTTCGCCTCGTTCTACCTCGACGTCCAGCAGGTCGTCATGACCCACCCCGCCGGAGGAACTCGATGACCGCCACCCTGCCCGGGACCACCGCCGGCCGGTCACCGGGGGGCACCACCGGGGTCGCCCAGCGCCTCGCCGACGTCGTCGCCCCCGTCTTCAAGGGCCAGCTGCCCGTGCGCATCCGGGCCTGGGACGGCAGCGAGGCCGGCCCCGAAGACGCACCCGTTGCCGTGCTCAACAGCCCGGACGCACTGCGGCGCATCATGTTCCGTCCCGGTGAGCTGGGCCTGGCGCAGGCCTACGTCACCGGTGAGCTCGACGTCGAGGGTGACCTGCTCGACGGCTTCCGCCGGGTCTGGGCCAACGTGCGGGAGACCGGCGCGACCGGACGACTGAGCCCGGGCGTCCTGGCCCATGGTCTGCGCACGGTCAAGGACCTCGGAGTCATCGGCCGTCCGCCTGCGCCGCCCGCCTCCCAGGCCCAGCTCCGCGGCAAGCTGCACACCAAGCTGCGCGACCGGCAGGCGATCTCGCACCACTACGACCTCTCGAACGACTTCTACGCGCTGATCCTCGACCCGCACATGGCGTACTCGTGCGGCTACTGGACCAGCGAGGACCCCTCGTACGCGGTGCAGGACGCCCAGCGCGACAAGCTCGACCTGGTCTGCCGCAAGCTGGGCCTCACCGAGGGCATGCGCTTGCTCGACGTCGGCTGCGGCTGGGGCTCGCTGTCGCTCTACGCCGCCGAGCACTACGGCGTGAAGGTCACGGGGGTCACGCTCTCCACGGAGCAGCGCGCCTTCATCCTGGAGCTGGTGCGGGAGCGGGGTCTCGGCGACCGGGTCGAGATCCGGCTGCAGGACTACCGCGACGTCGCCGACCCGCCGTTCGACGCCGTGGCCTCGCTCGAGATGGGCGAGCACGTCGGGGAGGGCAACTACCCCACGTACGCTGCCACCCTGCACCGTCTCGTGAAGCCGCACGGGCGGGTGCTCGTCCAGCAGATGTCGCGCCGCACCCGCCCCGGTGGTGGTCCCTTCATCGAGTCCTACATCGCCCCGGACATGACGATGCGACCCGTCGGCCGTACCGTCGACCTCATCGAGGAGTCCGGGCTCGAGGTCCGTGACGTGCACGCGCTGCGCGAGCACTACGTCCGTACCGTTCACGCCTGGTACCGCACCTTCGAGGACAACTGGGAGACGGTGGTCGACATGGTGGGCGAGGAGGTGGCCCGGGTCTGGCGGCTGTACCTGGTCGGCGGTGCCCTGGCCTTCGAGGAGGGGCGCATGGGCGTCGACCAGATCCTCGCGGTGCGGCGGTCCGACGACGGCACGTCGTCGATGCCGCCTGTGCGCGACTGGTGACCCGGCGGTGACCGACTACCCCTGGGGCGAGCTCGTCGCCTCGCTGCCGTGGACAGCGCTCGGCGTGGTGGTGGCTCTCGGCACCACCTTCGTGGTCGCGCTGCGGCTGGGGCGGCACGCCGTCGTCGACGTGACGTGGGGCCTGGGCTTCGCGGTGATCGCGGTGGTCTCGTTCGTGACGTCCGCGGGCACCGGCGACGACCTGCGCCGTTGGCTGCTGGTGGTCATGACCGTGGTGTGGGGGGTCCGCCTGGGCGTGCACATCGGTCGGCGCTCCCGCGGCAAGGGCGAGGACCCGCGCTACGAGGCGATGTTCGCCAAGAGCGGGGGGAACCAGAACCTCGTGGCGCTGCGGAAGGTCTACCTGCTGCAGGGCGTGCTGATGTTCTTCGTCTCGCTGCCCGTCCAGGTCGGCATGTTCGCGACCGGACCCGTCGGCTGGCTCACCTGGATCGGCGTCGTGGTCTGGGCCGTCGGCCTCTTCTTCGAGACGGTGGGCGACGCCCAGCTCGACACCTTCCGCAACGACCCCTCGAGCAAGGGCCAGGTCCTCGACACCGGCCTGTGGCGGTACACCCGCCACCCCAACTACTTCGGCGACGCCTGCGTCTGGTGGGGAATCTTCCTGGTCTCGGCGCAGACCTGGCCCGGCGTGCTGACCGTGCTGTCGCCGATCGTGATGACCTACCTGCTCGCCGCTGGCAGCGGGAAGCCGCTGCTGGAGAAGGGGATGAGCTCGCGCCGCCCCGGGTACGACGACTACGTCGCCCGCACCAGCGGCTTCTGCCCGTTGCCCCCCAAGAAGTCCATGGCCACGACCACCACCAGGGAGAGCTGACCGTGCTGAACACCGGAGACACCGTCCCCGACTTCGAGCTGCCCGACGAGACCGGCACCCCGCGCCGGCTGAGCACCCTGCTGCAGGGGGGACCGGTGGCGCTCTTCTGGTACCCGGTCGCCAGCAGCGGCGGCTGTACCGCCCAGGCGTGCCACTTCCGCGACCTGGCCGCCGAGTTCGCCGCCGTGGGCGCCCAGCGGGTCGGCATCAGCACCGACCCCGTCGAGGCCCAGCAGACGTTCGTCCAGGGTTCGCGGCTCGACTACCCGCTGCTCTCGGACGCCGACGGCAGGGTCGCCGAGCAGTTCGGCGTGCGTCGCAAGTGGCTCAAGGCCGCACCGGTGAAGCGGGCGACCTTCGTCATCGGCACCGACCGCACCGTCGTCGCCGCGTTCAAGAACGAGCGCAGCATGACCACGCACGCCGACCAGGCGCTCGAGGCGCTGAACGCCTGACGGCCTCCCGCACCGCCGGCTCGACGAGAGCAGGACGGATCGGCCGAGCGGCGAGTGCACGACGAGCGCGAAGACCACCAGGACGGGGAGCAGGTGCCGGTGGGCCGCCACGGCCCCGGTCCGGACCTGACGGACGCGCCGGCGCCGGTGCTGACGCGGCCTCGTCGTCGTCGTCGACGTCGATGGCAGCCGCGTCGCGGAGAACGGGCCCACCACGGGCGAGATGCGTCACCGCGGCGTCCTGGTGTGGCGTCGACGGGTTCAGCCGGTGGTGACGCCGGGCTGTGCGGCCGCCCTCGAGACGCGCCCGGCGAGGGTCCGGACCAGGGCGAGGTCCGGGGTGCTCCAGGTGCGGGGCGAGGTGCAGTAGAGCTCGAGCAGGCCGGCCGGCCGGCCGGCCGCACCGGGAACCTGCACCAGCAGCAGCGTCGAGTACCCGCACTCCAGCAGCAGCCGCACCTCCTGCTGGTCGGCCAAGGGGTCCCGGACGTCGATCTCGGCCACCTCGCCGGTCTCCAGCACCGTCCGCGTCGCCGGGTAGTCGGAGAGCCGGTAGGTCCCGGACGGCACGTCGTCCAGGGCGTGGAGGGAGACGAGCAGGTCGCCCTGCACCTCCGACCACGCGATGCCGTCGACGCCCAGGGCCACCATGGCCTCGTTGAGCGCGTGACCGACGTCGTAGTGGCCGGTCGCGGTGTCCAGCAGCCGGAGCGTGGGCAGGAGGTCACCGCGCGTGCTGTGCGAGCCGCGGCAGGCCGTGACGAACTCCGGCAGGGGAGGGGCCGGCACCGCGGCCGGCCGGCCGGACATCCAGCCCTGACAGTGCGTGACCTGCAGCTCCTGCAGCGCCCAGACCTCCTCGACCGTCTCGACGCCCTCGGCGCACAGGTCGGCGCCGGTACGACGGCAGAAGGCGACCAGCGCCTCGACCAGCGCCGCCTTGTCGGCGTGACGGTGCACGTCCGTCACCAGCGTACGGTCGAGCTTGACCACCTCGGGGTGCAGCTGGACCAGGCGACGCAGCCCGGCGAACCCTTCGCCGGTGTCGTCCATCGCGATCCGGGCACCGCGGCGGCGCAACCAGTCGGTGGCCGCGACCAGCTCGTCGGTCGGGAGGTCGGACTCCTCGGTCACCTCGATGACCACCGACGCCAGGTCGCGCTCCAGCACCTGGCGCACCTCGTCGGCGAGCAGGGCCCGGGGGCTCAGGTTCACAGCGAGGTAGACACCCGGGCTCGTCCGGACGGCCAGGGCCCTGTCGGCGGCCCGGGCCTCGAGCGCGTCGCCGAGCCCGACCTGCCTGGCGAGGCCGAACCACTCCTGGACGGTGCGGTGCTCGCGGCCGGGGAAGCGCGAGAGCGCCTCGTAGCCGACGACTCTCGCGGTCCTCAGGTCGCAGATCGGCTGGTAGACGACCGTGAGTCCCGCTGGGTCCGCCAGCATCGCCTCGACCTCGTCGCGCACGACGTGCGGGTCCTCGCGGCGCAGGTCGTCGGTGAAGGCGACCGTGCGTCCACGTCCGGTGTTCTTGGCCCGGTACATCGCCAGGTCGGCCTGGTGCAGGAGGCGCTCGGCGTCCGCGTCGGTGTCGGTGTCGGTGTCAAGGCAGCGCCGGGTCCACCCGGCGCTGGCACCGACCCGGGCGGGCCCGCCCAGGACGGCGACGGGACGGCTGAGCAGGTCGACCGCCTCGGTGCACAGGGCGTCGGCCCGGGACGCGAGCGCACCCGGCAGCACGATGCCGAACTCGTCGCCCCCCAGGCGGGCGACGGTCGCACCGGCCGGCACCAGAGCCGTCAGCCGCTCGGCGACCGCCTGCAGCACGCGGTCCCCCGCGCGGTGCCCGAGGGCGTCGTTGACGAACTTGAAGCCGTCCAGGTCGAGCAGGCAGACGGCCAGCCCGCCGCGACCGCAGGCCTGGACGTCGAGGGCGGCCTGTACCTCGGCCATGAAGCGGGTGCGGTTCGCCAGACCCGTCAGCGGGTCGGTGAAGGCCTGACGCTCGAGGTCCTGCCGCAGCCGGCGGTCGACGGTGACGTCGCGGAACCGCCAGACCCGGCCGACGACGACGCCGTTGGTGCACTGGGGTGCCGAGAACCGTTCGAGCACACGACCGTCCGTGAGCAGGAGTTCCTCGTGGGTGGACAGGTCCGGTCGGGCGTAGAGCTCGTCGACGCCGGCCATGAACGCCGCCGGCTCGGCTAGCTGGACGCTGGCGTGGGCGAGCAGGTCGGCGTCGTAGGCGGTGGCGACCAGGGACCGTGGCATCCGCCAGAGCCGGTCGAAGGAGCTGTTGCGTCCGACCACGCGGCCGTGGAGGTCGACGACGAGGACGCCGTCGGTGGTGGACTCCAGGATGGCCGCGAGCACCGACTCGGACGCGGCCAGCCGCTCGAGGGGCCCGGGACGGGCCAAGGGCAGCTCCTGCACCGGTCGCGGCTCGCGCCGGACGGCCACCCGGGCGTGGGGGATGTCGGGGGTCACGGCGCGCGCTGCTGTCGCACCGGTCCATCCCCCGTCGACTCCCCCGTGCACGTGGGTCACCACGAGTACGTCGGCGTGCTCGGCCCCGTGCTTGAGCCGGTCAGATCACTCCGAGGTGGTCGAGCACGATCCGTACGCCGATCAGGACGAGGACCACACCCCCCGCGAGCTCGGCCCGGCTGCCCAGCCGCTGGCCGACGCGGGCACCGAGGAAGACCGCGCCGAGCGAGAGCGCGAGCGTGACGACGCCGATGACGGCGGCCGCGGGGGCCACGGCGACGTCGAGCACGGCGAAGGTCACCCCGACCGCGAAGGCGTCGATCGACGTGGCGACGGCCAGCGTGAGCACCTGGAGCAAGGGGACGGTCGCCGACGCCGGCTCCTCCTCGTCGTCGTGCTCGAAGGACTCCTTCATCATCTTGGCGCCGATGAGCGCGAGCAGGGCGAAGGCGATCCACGGGGCCGCAGCGCGGACGGCGTCGGCGAACCAGGAGGCGAGCAGCCAACCGAGCACGGGCATCAGGGCCTGGAACAGGCCGAACGCGCCAGCCAGGAGCAGTGCCTGCCGCCACGTCGGCCGCTTCATCGCCATGCCGCGAGCGAGAGAGACGGCGACGGCGTCCATCGCCAGGGCCACGGCGAGGACGAGGATCTCGACGGTGTTCACGGAGCGTGCCTTTCGTGGGCCGTTCGAGGTCCAGGTGCGCGAGCCCCGACGAGGATCACCGCTGGAGCACACCTCGGCCACGACACCGAGCCCCAGGACTCGGCCCCTCAGGACGCGGCCCCTAAGGACGCGGCCCCCAGGACGCGGACCGAGCGGCGGGACGGTCCGCCCCGCTCGAGGGTGACACCAGGTCGACGTCCCCTGCCCGACGCACGAGGCGCCCGGTGGGGCTGGCCCCATCGCGCGACAGCGTAACCAGTGACGAGGTGAACGGTGCCTGCCGGGGCCAGGGGTTTCGGACCCCGTCCAGCGGGTAGGCGACTCGCAGCAGGCAGGTCAGGCGACGTCGTGGGGACACGACCCGACTCGGACATGGCCACGCCCTGTCCCGTGAAGAGGAGAGAACGATGACGCAGCAGTCAGGGGCGAGG
>JBBQSN010000156.1:0-7917 GCA_038213835.1 Actinomycetales bacterium | reverse complement strand
GGTCCCGTGACCGCCGCGCCGTCCCCCTACCGCGTCGTGCCCGCGGACGAGGTCGACTGGGACGACGTCCGCACCGTGTTCGGCAGCACCGGCATCGCGTCGCGGTGCTGGTGCCAGCGGTACACGCTGCGCCGGGGCGAGTCGTTCAGCTCCTTCTCGGCGCAGGAGCGCGAGCACCGGCTGCGCGAGCAGGTCCAGGGCTGCCCCGGCAGCACGGCCGGGCTGGTCGCCTACCTGGGCGACGAGCCGGTGGGCTGGTGCGCCGTCCAGCCGCGACCGCGGTTCGAGGGCCTGGTACGGAACAACCGGGTGCCGTGGGACGGCCGCCACGAGGACAGGACCGACGAGGGCGTCTGGGCGGTGACCTGCCTGTTCTCCCGCGCCGGCTACCGGCGTCGCGGAGTGAGCCGCGCGCTCGCGGTCGCCGCCGTCTCCTTCGCGCGCGAGCGCGGGGCCCGAGCGCTGGAGGGCTACCCGATGGTGAGGACGAACGCGATCTCCGATGAGCTG
This sequence comes from Actinomycetales bacterium, assembly GCA_038213835.1. GTDB lineage: Bacteria > Actinomycetota > Actinomycetes > Actinomycetales > CAWJMD01 > JBBQSN01. The sequence goes on along the minus strand of JBBQSN010000156.1, from coordinate 7,407 downwards.
CACGTCGGCAGCGTCGCCACGTTCGCCGCTGCCGGCCTGGTGGAGGTCGGTCGGCCCACCCAGCGGCGGGCCGTGATGAGGCTCGACCTCTGATCCGCCCCGCGGCTACGTCGGCGGGACGGCGGAGACCTCGCTCGCCCGCCGCGCGCCCTGCGACCGCAACCACCGGACCAGCTCGCCGGCGCCCGAGCGCTCGGCGGCGTCGAGCGGGGTGAGGGGCTCCCAGGTCGGGACCCGGTCGATCGCGGCACCGAGCTCGTGCAGGTACCTGGCGCACTCCGACCGACCGCCGTGGCAGGCACCCCAGAACGCGGCGTCGACCTCGTCCTGGTCGGGCGCGTCGGGACGGTCCCACCGGGCCCGGACCCGGTCCAGCAGACCGAGCGTCGCCTCGTCCACCAGGGTCGTGCACGCCCCTCGTTCCAGCAGCCGGGACGCCGCGGCCCACTGCCGATGGCCCCGGGCGTCCGCCAGGGGCGATCCGCCGCCGATGACGGCACCGTCCGCCTCGATGTCGGCTCCGGCGTCCAGGAGCGCGTCGATCGCCTCGACGTCGTCGCTGCTGGCGGCCCAGTGCAGGGCGGTCTCGCGGTGCGCGCCGTCGAACCGGGCGTCGACGTCGGCCCCTGCCGCGACCAGCACCCGGACGACCTCCCCGACGCGCGGGGCGTGGCCGGGCCAGTCGGTCGCCACGTGCAGCAGCGGCCGGGACGCGCCGTCCGGGGCACGGCCTGTGATCCGCGCGGTGGCGAGCCACGGGTCATGGTCGAGCAGGACCCGCAGGCCAGGCACGTCGCCGGTGCGCACGGCTGCGACGGCAGCCGCCGCCTCCGGTTCGTCGGCGTCGATCGTCCTGGTCATGGCGGCAGGATCGCACGTCGGTGTGCCCCCCGGGCCCCGTCGTAGGCTCGCGGGATGGCCGCGGACCTGGCGCAGGACGGGGAGCAGCGCGCCCGCGACGGGCTCGCCGCGTCCGGCATCGAGCACACGATCACCCGGCACGGCCGGGTCGGCTCGCTCGCCGAGGCGGCTGCCGCGCGAGGCGTGGAGCCCGGGGCGATCGTCAAGACGCTCGTCGTCCGGCTGTCCGACGACGACTTCCGGTTCGTGCTCGTGCCCGGCGACCGGGAGATCTCCTGGCCGAGGCTTCGGGCGCACCTCGGCGTCAACCGGGTCTCGATGCCGGACGCCGCCACGGCGCAGGCCGTCACCGGGTACGAGCACGGCACCATCACCCCGTTCGGCTCCACCCGAGCCTGGCCGGTGGTGGCGGACACCACCGTGGTCGACCGGGTGGTGTCGATCGGCGCCGGGGCGCACGGCGTCGCGGCCACCGCTGCCGGATCGGACGTCGTGCGGGTGCTCGGGGCCGAGGTCGCGGACGTCACCGACCCGACCGGCTGACGGGTGCTGCCCTCACCCGTTCGGAGCCGGCTCGCGCCCGCCCTGGCCTGCGTGCTCACGCTGGTCACGGGACTCGCGGTGCACGCGTCCGACGCGGTGCCGTTCTCGGACAAGCTCGGCGACCTGCTCTACGCGGCGCTGATGACCTTCGGGGTCTGGTTCCTCGCGCCCAGGATCTCCTCGGTGCTGCTCGCGGCGGTGGCCGGGGCCTGGTGCCTGGGGGTCGAGCTGCTCCAGCTGACCGGGCTGCCCGACGCCGCTGCCGACGCGGTGCCGCTGAGTCGGCTGGTGCTGGGCTCCGGGTTCGACCCGCTCGACCTGGTCGCCTACGTGGTCGGCGTCGTGCTCGCGCTGACGGTGCGGCAGGTCGCGATGAGATCCGGGCCCCCCGACGGTCCACCCTCCTGACAGCACGCCCCCGACCCGAGGGACAGACATGGCAGCGACCACGCGACGGCCGACCGCGACCCCACCGATCGTCGACCGGGACGCCTGGGTGGCCGAACGCAGCGCGCTGCTCGCGCGGGAGAAGGCGCACACCCGGGAGGGTGACGCGATCGCGGCGGCCCGCCGCCGGCTGCCGATGACCGAGGTCGACGCGGGCGCGGTCCTGGTCGGCCCGGACGGACCGACCCCGTTCCGCGACCTGTTCGACGGCCGCGACCAACTGGTCGCCTACAAGCACATGTGGCACCCGGGACAGCCGATCGAGGGCCAGTGCGAGGGCTGCACCCTGAGCGTCTGGAACCTGCAGGACACCGCCTACCTGGCCGCCCGCGGCGTCTCGTTCGCCGTGCTCTGCGAGGGACCGTGGGACGAGGTCGCGCCCTTCGTGGACTTCATGGGCTACACCCTCCCCTGGTACTCGGCTCACGGCGTAGCCGACCCGGCCGTGGGTGCCGGCCTGGTCGACGACCGCGGCCTGATCTCGTCCTACCTCCGCGTCGACGACCGGGTCTTCCTCACGGGCGAGGTGGTCATCCGCGGCGTCGAGGCGATCATGGCGTCGCTCAAGCTGCTCGACCTGACGGTCTACGGCCGGCAGGAGACCTGGGAGGACTCGCCCGAGGGCTGGCCGCAAGCGGACGGCCCCGGTGGCTGGTGGCGCCAGGACGGACGGCCGGTCGCGCAGTGGACCCGACCGGGCGCGGCACCCGTCGACGCGGCCGGCGGCCCGTGCCGGTGACCGCGCTGGGAGTCTGGTCCGGTGCCGCGATCCAGGTGCGGACCGACGATGCCATGGGGTGGTGATCGGGCCATGCAGATCGTGCTGGGCGCACCTGGGGTCGACGGGCTGAGCGCGATCGTGGGCGTGCTGCGGACCTGGCAGCACGACGGGGCACCGATCCAGCTGCATCCGGGGGACCTGGGCTGGTTCTGGCGGTCCGGAGCGGAGGCGACGGCCGCGGCGGTGCGGACCTGGAGTCACGACGGACACTTCCTGGCTCTCGGGCTGCTGGACGGTCCCACCCTGCTCCGGCTGGCCGTCGCGCCGGACGCCCAGCGCAGCGAGGAGCTTGCGCAACAGCTGGTGGCCGACGTGACCCGGCCGGACCGCGGCGTGCTGCCACCGGGAACGGTGGCGGTCGAGTCGCCGCCGGGAGCGCTCGTCGACGACCTGCTGGGCGAGGACGGCTGGAGCGCCGACGAGCCGTGGACGCTGCTGCGCCGCGACCTGAGCCAGCCGGTGGACGAGCCCGGGCTGCGGATCGTGGTGGTGGGCACGGAGCAGACCCCTGTGTGGTCCGCAGTGCAGAGGTCGGCGTTCGGCGGCTCGATGCTGACGGACGAGGCCGCCCGGACCCGGTGGGACGCGCTGGCCGCCGGGCTGCCCTTCGCCGACGCCCGGTGCCTGGTCGGGTACGACGACGAGGACACCGCCGTGGCGGTGGTGACGGTGTGGTCGGCCGGTCCCGGCAGGTACGGGGTGATCGAGCCGATGGGCACGCACCCGGAGCACCGCGGTCGCGGTCACGGCACGGCACGGCGATCAGCGTCGCCTCCGTGGCGGCGCTCCGGGACCTTGGTTCGTCGGCGGCAGTGGTGGCCACCCCGAGCGCCAACCTCGGCGCAGTGGCCACCTACGTCTCGGCCGGCTTCGAGCGGCTCCCGGAGCGACGTGACCGCCGGCGGGACATGCGGTAGGTCAAGGGCGCCGGGAGGACCTAGTCGTGCGCCATGTCGACGAACCGGGAGAAGTGGCCCTGGAACGCGACGGTGATGTTCGCCGTTGGCCCGTTGCGGTGCTTGGCCACGATCAGGTCGGCCTCGCCGGCGCGCGGGGACTCCTTGTCGTAGGCGTCCTCGCGGTGCAGCAGGATCACCATGTCGGCGTCCTGCTCGATCGAGCCCGATTCGCGCAGGTCGCTCATCGCGGGCTTCTTGTCGGTGCGCTGCTCCGGGCCGCGGTTCAGCTGCGAGACCGCGATCACCGGCACCTCGATCTCCTTCGCCAGCAGCTTGAGGGCACGGGAGAACTCCGAGACCTCCTGCTGGCGCGACTCGACCCGCTTTCCCGAGCTCATCAGCTGCAGGTAGTCGATGACGACGAGCTTGAGGTCGTGCCGCTGCTTGAGCCGGCGGCACTTGGCCCGGATCTCCATCAGCGACATGTTCGGGCTGTCGTCGATGAACAGCGGCGCCTCGCTGACCCGGCCCATCGTGCGCGCGAGCTTGGTCCAGTCCTCTTCACGCATCGTGCCCTTGCGCATGTGCTGGAGGTTGACCGAGGCCTCGGCGGACAGCAGTCGCATGGTGATCTCGTTGCGGCTCATCTCGAGCGAGAAGATCACCGACGCCTTGCCGTGCTTGATGGAACAGCTGCGGGCGATGTCGAGCGCCACGGTGGAGTTGTGGGTCGGCACCATCGTCCGGCCGGCGACGTAGAGGTGGTCGGGGTGGTCGATCATCACGCAGCGCACGGGCACCGGGTGGACCGGGCGGGCGTTGACGAGGAAGCGGTGGCCGGTGCGCTTCGGGGTGCGCTGACGTTCCTTGTGCACGAGCTGTTTGCGCGTCAGCGCGAACACCTCGTCGGTGGTCGTGAAGGTGACCGTCCAGCACGTCGATGGGGCCTCGGTGCGGCCGGCGGCCCGCTTGGCCCAGCGCCCGTAGCGGTAGCCCAGCGAGGAGAGCAGCTCGCAGAAGTCGTCGACCAGGCGCTCGTGCGTGACCGCGAACTGCACCGAGCCGGTGCGGTTGACGGTGCCGTCGGTGTCGAGCAGGCCGGCCAGCAGTGCACGTCGCTGCGGCTCGGACGCGCGCAGGTACCCGGCCGGGATGTGCTTGTCGCCGAGGACGCCGACAGTGCCCAGCAGCGCCGTCATCGACCCGTGGTCGGCGCTCTCCTCCGGCAGGCGCATCGTCGCGCCCCGGGGGCCTGCGGGGACCAGGCGGAGCCCGAGGCCCTCCAGGCGCATCACCATCTCGGCGTCGGCCGTGTGGATCCGCGGGGCGTCGGTGGAGCCGTCGCCGAGCCAGGCGCCCAGGACGTACGGGTCCACCGGCAGGTCGGCCTCGGGCAGCTGCAGCGGGAGGGCGTTGCGGACCGAGTGGTTCAGCCGGGCATCGCCGGTGGAGCAGCGCAGGCTCGCGGCGATCTGCTCGGTGGTGCGCAGCTCGGCCCGGGCGCCTCCCGTGCCGCGCCGCGAGCGAGGGTCGTCGGTGAGCCACTCGTGCCAGGCGTCGGCCACGATCGTGGACCCGTCGTCGAAGACGACCTCGTAGCAGGGTCGGTCCGCGAGCACCTCGGTCGCGGCGACCACGCGGGTGGGCGTGCCGTCGGCGGCGATCAGCTCGTCGCCCACCTGCACCTCGCCCATCGTCGTCCAGCCGGTGGGGGTGGCCAGCGGGGTGTCCAGGGCGAGCGCTTTTCCCATCGCAGGCCGGGCGGCCAGGACGATCATCTGCCCGGGGTGCAGGCCGTTGGTGAGGGAGTCGAGGTCGCTGAACCCGGTGGGGACGCCGATCATCTCCTCGCCGCGGCCCTCGGAGATCTCGATCTCGTTGATCGTGCCCTCGATCGTCTCCGCCAGGGCGACGTAGTCCTCGCTCGTGCGCCGCTCGGTGACCGAGTAGACCTCCGCCTGCGCCTGGTTCACCAGGTCGTCGACGTCGCCGCCGCCCGAGGCGTACCCGAGCTGGACGATCTTGGTGCCGGCGTCGACCAGGCGCCGCAGCACGGCCCGCTCCCGGACGATCTCGCCGTAGTACCCGGCGTTCGCCGCGGTGGGCACCGAGGAGATCAGCGTGTGCAGGTAGGCGGCACCGCCGACCCGACCGAGCTCGCCGCGCTTGGTGAGCTCGGCGGCCACCGTGACGGCGTCGGCCGGCTCGCCGCGGCCGTACAGGTCCAGGATCGCCTCGAAGACCAGCTCGTGCGCGGGACGGTAGAAGTCGTTGCCGCGGACCTGCTCGATGACGTCGGCGATGGCGTCCTTGGACAGCATCATGCCGCCGAGGACGGACTGCTCCGCCGCGACGTCCTGCGGCGGGGTGCGACCGAAGTCCTCGCTCGGGGAGTGCTGCGCCGGGTACGGAGCCGGGTCGTACGGCCCGGCTTGCGTCAAGGACACGGCGGTCTCCCCCTCTTGTGCGGTCGTCACGGAGCGCCCCGGGGGGTCGGTGCCCGCGAGGGCCCCGTGGTGGCGCCCTCGCTCGTCGCTGTCATGTCGAACAGGTGTACGCCCGGGCTCCGACAACCGGTCCTCGGACCGGTGCGGAGGGTGACGCGACGTCCCCTGATCAGCTCGCCCGCGCACGCTACGTGCCCGGTGCCGCCGCACGCAAAGAGGCCTGTGGGGCGTCCTGTGGACCGGGTGTGGGTAACTCTGTGTGACGGTGCACAGGCGGTGGACAACCCTGTGGACGCCACGCCGCGGCCCGCCTGGTTCGGTGCTCGCGCAGCGCCGTGACCACGGACAACGCGGTCCACCGCCTGTGGACGCGAGAAAGTTCGCCGGTGTCCAGCAGGTGAACGGCGGGGCTACCGACGGGTGGACGAGACCCAGCCGGACAGGGCCGCGGCACCGTCGCCGACGAGCCGGTCGAGCAGTGCGGTCCGACCGGTGAGGACCAGGGCCAACGCGGTCGCCGGGGCGGCCACCTCGGGACCCTCGCCGTGCTGCCAGTCCGCGTCGGCGGCCCGCAGCCGCACCTTCGGCAGACCGCGCCCGACGAAACCGGTGCGGGCGCGGCGCGAGACCAGGAACTCCAGCGCGAGCAACCAGCTCTGCACCGGCCGGTCCGGCGGCAGCCCGAGCGGGACGGCAACGTCCTCCCGGTGCAGCAGGACGTCGGTGAGCGGCGCGTGCCAGTCCATCAGCGGCGGGCTGAACCGGCTGCCGGCGTGCTCACGCAGCACCTGGACGAGGTGCTCGGTGGGCGCCGTCGCGCGGGCCCTGGCCAGCACGGTGTTCGCCCGGTCCGGGTTGCCGCGGGCGGTCACCATCGCCCGCGCCAGCTCCCGCGTCGAGGACGTGGGGCCGACCATGACGTGCGCAGCAACCTCGCGCACGCTCCAGCCCTCGCACAGGCTCGGCGCCGCCCACTGCGCGGGCGTGAGCCCCTCGAGCAGGTCGGCGAGCGCGAGCCGCTCGGTGGCCACGAGGTCCCAGCGCGCAGCGTCCGTCCCGGTCATGGGCGCAGCCTGCCAGGGCGGTCCGACGTCCGGTCGGAGCCGGCGGACATGATGGGGCCGTGAGCAGGGCGCAGAAGCGGCCGATGGACCGCGAGCAGGACCGGCAGATCCTCGCGCTCGCGGTCCCGGCGTTCGCGGCCCTGGTCGCCGAGCCGCTGTTCCTGCTCGCCGACTCCGCGATCGTGGGCCACCTGGGCACCCTGCCGCTGGCCGGGCTCGGCATCGCGGCGGCGGTGCTGTCGACCGTCGTCGGGCTCTGCGTCTTCCTCGCCTACGGCACCACCGCCGGGGTCGCGCGGAGCCTGGGCGCCGCCCGCCCGCGCGCCGCCCTGTCGCACGGTGTCGACGGTCTCTGGCTCGCGGTC
>JBBQSN010000155.1:0-8003 GCA_038213835.1 Actinomycetales bacterium | reverse complement strand
GCCGAGCCGCCCGCGCGCCGCCGCACCGCCCCCAAGCTGGCGGTGGTCGAAGCCAGCGCCGCCCCGACCGAGGCCGCCCGCAGCGTGGCGGCCGGCGTGCTCGCAGCCGCGGCGGGTGCCACCAGCAGGGCGATCTTCAGGACCCGGCCCGGACGCAGGTCGAGCAGGTTGAACAGGTTCGCCGTACCGGCCACGACCCCACCGGCCACGACGACGTCGACCAGGTGACGGGTCGTGGAGCGGCCCTCCGGCCGCTCGAGCAGCTGCGCAGCGGCGGCGACGCCGGTGCCACCGATGCCGAGGATCTTCACCGCACCGGTGGTCAGCTCACCGCGGGCCAGCGAGCCGAGGTGGCCCCGCAGCCCCTTGGACGACCCCCGCTCGGCGAGGTCGTCGAGTGCTCCGAACGCCGCGGCACCGGCCGTGGCCAGCGCCGCCCCGGCCCGCACCCGGGACGGCAGCCCCGGGGCGAGCAGCACGCCGGCGGTGGCGCCGAGCGCGTACGCCGGGCCCTCCCACAGCGTGACGTCGTCGCCGCGGTGGTTGGTGCGGGTCCAGCGCGCGCTCCCCCCCGGGGCCCGGTGGCGAGCGGTCCAGGTGCCCGCGCCGGTCGCGGCCGCCGCCGCGGCGGTGAGCACCGCCGGGAGCACGCGCGACATCAGCCGTCCCCGGTCGGGGTGTCGCTCGGCCCGCTCCCCGGGGACTGCGGCACGACGTAGGCGGGGACGGCCGCCTGGGCGCTCTCCCCCGTCCCGTACTGCCCGGCCCGGCCCTCGGCCTGCTCACGCAGCGCCAGGACGGTCGACAGCCGCCCGCCCGGTGATCCGACGGCGTCGACCGACGACAGCACCTCGGTGAGGTCGGCGGCGGCCCGGACCTCGGAGAGCAGCCCGTCCTCGGCGTCCGAGCTGCGCGGCGCCACGGCGACGGCACCGGACCCCTCGGTGTCGAGCTGGGTCAGCAGCGCCAGGTAGGACGCGTTCGCCGCCTGGGCCGCCTCGGTGGCCTCGGCGTCGGCCAGCTCCTGCGGCGGGCCCGCGACGACCAGGGCGAGGTCCGCCCTGCGAGGCTGCTCCTCGGCCACGGTGACGAGCTCGCCGGCGACCAGGCCGTCGAGCGCCTGGGCCAGCCGGGCGTCGCGGTCGCTGCCGCCGTCCTGCGTCGTGAGCACCGAGCGGGCCAGCAGCACGGCGAGCTCGCCGGCGGTGCCGGTCGCGGCGTCCGGGGGCGTGTCGAGGTACTGGATCAGCTGTCCGGCCAGCTCGGAGCGGAACGTCGCCTCCGCGGGGTCGGTCCACCTCGGTTGGACGTCGACGGTGGTGGTGACCTCGGCGCCGGCGGCGGCGAGGTCCTCCAGCAGCGGGTCGATGACCTCCTGCTCGGCCCCCGGGAGCGTGATGACGACGACCTGCTGGCCCTGCAGCTGTCCGGGGAGCAGGGAGGCACTCAGCGCGGTGATCAGCTGGTCACGGCCGGCGAGCTCGTCATCCCGGTTGTCGACCGCCTCCTGCAGCGCCTCCTTGTCCTCGCGCAGCGCCTGCACCTGGTTGGTGAGGGTGTCGCCGAGCGACTCCTTCAGCGGCCCGGCCCCCAGGACCACGCCGATCGCCAGGGCCATGAAGACCGAGACGAGCGAGACGAGGTGGTAGCGGAAGTCGATCATCGAATCGGTGTCCTCGGGGTGGGGTCCAGGTGGTCCTGCAGGGTCGGGCCGGCTGTGGTCACGGCGAGCCCGTTCCGCCGCCGCCGCCGCCGAACAGGTCACCGAACCAGTCGCCGACCACGCGCAGCGCGTCGTGCGCCCACCCGGCGGCCAGGCCGAAGAGCGCCTGCCCGCCGGAGGTCGAGCCGAGGGCCACACCCAGCGCCAGCAGGCCGGCCAGCACCAGCAGCACCAGCTGCAGGTTCGAGATCCGCTGGCGGTAGAGCCGGGAGACCCCCTTGGCGTCGACGAGCTTGCCGCCGACCCGCAGCCGCGTCAGGAAGGTGCTGGCCATGCCGGCGCGGCCCTTGTCGAGGAACTCGACCAGGGTGGCGTGGGTGCCCACGGCCACGATGAGCTCGGCGCCCTTGTCGTCGGCGAGCAGCATCGCGACGTCCTCGCTGGTGCCGGTGGCCGGGAACACGACCGGCGTGACCCCGAGCGCCTCGACCCGCTCCTGGCCGGGCGCCACGCCGTCGCGGTACGCGTGCACGACGATCTCGGCCCCGCAGGTGAGCGCTGCGTCGGAGACCGAGTCCATGTCGCCCACGATCAGGCTGGGGTGGTAGCCGGCCTCGAGCAGGGCGTCCGCGCCGCCGTCGACACCGATGAGCACCGGGCGGTACTCGCGGATGTACGGCCGCAGCGTCGCGATGTCCTCCTTGTAGTGGTACCCGCGCACCACGATGAGGACCTGCTTCCCGTCCAGGTCGGTGGTGATGTCCGGGACTCCCACACCGTCCAGGAGCAGGTCACGCTCCTTGCGCAGGTACTCCATCGTGTTGGCGGCGAACGCCTCCATCTGCACCGCGAGGCCTGCACGGGCCTCCTGCTGGGACGCCTCGACCGTGGCATCGGTCTGTTCGATGCCCTCAGCCACCTTCTCCTCGCCGACGTACAGCGCGTTGCCGTCGACCCGCGCCACCCGGCCCTCCTCGAGGTCGGACATCACCGTCGTGCCCACGCCGTCGATCAGCGGGATCCCGGCCTCGAGGATGATCACCGGCCCGCGGTTCGGGTAGCGCCCGGACGTGCTGGGTGCGGCGTTGACGATCGCGACCGGGCGCTTGGCCACCAGGGCGTCGGCGGCGACCTGGTCGATGTCGACGTGGTTGATCACCGCGATGTCGCCGGGCTGCAGCCGCTTGGTGAGGTCCTTGGTCCGGGGGTCGATGCGGACCGGACCGCTGGCCCCGGGCAGGGCGTTGCGGTCCGTACGACGTCCGAACAGGGAGCGCTTCATCGTCGGTCATCGTCCCACGCCGGTGCCGCCCCACCGAGCACCCCGACCGGCAGGGCGCGGGTGAGACCCACCACCGGGCTGGTCAGGACTGGCCCGCCTCGGCCAGCAGCTCGGCGGCGTGCTCACGGGCCGACGCCGACTCCTGCTGGCCGGCGAGCATCCGGGCCAGCTCGCGGACCCGCTCCTCGCCCTCGACCCGGTGCACCCCGCTCTGGGTGATCCGGCCGTCGTCGGCCTTGCGCACGACCAGGTGGGTGTCGGCGTAGGCGGCCACCTGCGGCAGGTGCGTCACGACCACCACCTGCGCGGTGCGGGCGAGGGCGGCGAGCCGACGGCCGATCTCGACCGCTGCGGCGCCGCCCACCCCGGCGTCGACCTCGTCGAAGACGAACGTGGGCACCGAGTCGGACCCGGCCAGGGCCACCTCGAGCGCGAGCATCACGCGCGACAGCTCACCACCCGAGGCGCCCCTGGACAGCGGCCGCGGCTCCGCGCCGGAGTGGGGTGCCAGCAGGAGCGCGACCTCGTCCGCGCCGTGCGGACCACGGGTCCGGCCGGTCACCTGGACCGACAGCCGTGCGGAGGGCATCGCGAGCGCCGCCAGCTCGGATCCCACGGCCTCGGCGAGCCGCTCCCCGGCCTCGCGCCGCAGCGTCCGGAGCCGCGCGGCGCGTGCGTCGAGGTCGGCGTCCAGCTCGCGGTGCCGGGCGGTGAGCTCCTCGACCCGGTCGCCGTCGCCATCGAGCTCGAGCAGCCGGCGCGACGACTCCTGCCCCCACGCCAGGACGGCGGAGACGTCCTCGCCGAACCGCCTGGTCAGGCCGGTGAGCTCGGCCCGGCGCTCGTGCACCTGGGCGAGGCGGATCGGGTCGGCCTCCACGCCCTGCAGGTAGGACGCCACGTCGGCAGCGATGTCGGCGGCGAGGTAGCCGACCTCGGCCACCCGGGCGACCAGGGCCGCCACCCCCTCGTCGTGGTGGGCCACGGCGTCCAGGCCGCGCCGGGCGTCCTCGACCAGCCCGACGACGTCGGCGGCACCGGGCGCCGCGGCCTCGTCGACCTCGCCGGCCAGGGCGCGGTGGGCCTTCGACGACGCGGTCCGCAGCTCCTCGGCGTGCTCCAGCCGCCGCGTCAGCGCCCGGAGCTCGTCGTCCTCGCCCGGCCGGGGGTCGACCCGCTCGATCTCGGCCAGACCGGCCCGCAGCAGCTCGGCCTCCTGGCGGCGCTCGCGCGAGCGGGTGGTGATCTCCTGCAGCTCGGCATCGACGCGGGCGAACGCGACCCAGGCCGCCTGGTATCCCGAGAGCACGGTGGCGAGCTCCTCGCCGCCGAAGCGGTCGACGATCTCGCGCTGGCGGGCCGGCGAGCGCAGCAGCACCTGCTCCGACTGCCCGTGCACCGCGACGAGGTCGTCGGCCAGGTCGGCGAGCACGGCGACCGGCACGCCGCGGCCACCGAGGTGGGCGCGGCCGCGGCCGCTGCTCGCGACCGTGCGGGCTGCGATCAGCTCGCGCTGCGCCGGGGAGCCGTCGGCGTGCTCGTCCAGCTCGTCGAGGTCGGCCCCCGCCTCGGCCGCCCGCGCGGCCACCGGGCCGTCCGCGGGGACGAGGAACCGTCCCTCGACCCTGGCGGCCTTCGCACCGGCACGGACCGCACCGGTGTCGGCCCGGAGGCCGAGCAGCAGGCCGAGGCCGGTGACCACCATCGTCTTGCCGGCACCTGTCTCGCCGGTGACCACGCTCAGACCGGGTCCCAGCTCGATCACGGCCTCGCTGATCACACCGAGGTCGGTGATCCTCATCTCCTCGAGCACGGTGCCCCCGTCCTCGTGCGGCGTCCGCTCACGGCTCGTACCTCGCCGTGAGGTTCGCGCTGTGCCTGATGGTCCACTCGCTGCAGCTCGCTCACCGCTCGACGGGGCCGCGCCAGCCGGTGACGGGCAGCTGGAACTTGGCCACGAGCCGGTCGGTGAACGGACCGCTGGCGAGGCGGGCCAGCCGCACCGGCTCGGTTCCGCGGCGCACCTCGATCCGCGCTCCCGAGGGGAGGTCGAGCGCGCGTCTGCCGTCGCACCAGAGCACGCCAGAGTCGGCCCGGTCCAGGACCTCGACGGCCAGCACCGACGTGGGCGCCACGACGAGGGGACGGGAGAACAGGGCGTGGGCGCTGATCGGCACCATCAGGAGGGCCTCGACCTCCGGCCAGACGACCGGCCCGCCCGCCGAGAACGCGTAGGCGGTGGAGCCGGTGGGCGTGGCCATCACGACACCGTCGCAGCCGGTGGTCGAGACGGGGCGGCCATCGACCTCCGTGACGACCTCGAGCATCCGCTCCCGGCTGGCCTTCTCGACCGTGGCCTCGTTCAGGGCGAAGGTGCGGCAGATGACCTCGCGGTCGCCGTCGCGCCCGACGCTCACGACGACGTCGAGCGTCATCCGCTCCTCGACCCGGTAGTCCCGGGCGGCCAGCCGCTCGACCGCTCCGGCGATGTCCTCGCGCTCGCTCTCGGCCAGGAACCCGACGTGGCCGAGATTGACCCCGAGCAGCGGGACGTGTCGCCCGCGGACGAACTCCGCGGCGCGCAGGATGGTGCCGTCGCCGCCGAGCACCACGACCAGCTCGACCTCGTCGACCACCCCCGCGGCGTCCTCGACCGTGACGAGCTCGGCCGCGTGCGGGATGTCGGCGGCCTCGCTGGCCAGCATGACGGGGCAGAACCCGGCTGCGACGAGCCGCTCGAGCAGCTCGGTGGCAGTGGCCACGGCCTCCGGACGACCCGTGTGGGCGAGCACGAGGACGCGCCGCACCGGCGTGCTCGTGCTCATGGTTGCGCTCCCGTCGGGCCCTGGGCCACAGCGGTGGCGACCAGCTCGCTCACCGTACCGGGGTCCGGCGCCGCCGCCCGGTCGTCCCCGGCCGGACGCAGCCACAGGAAGTACTCCACGTTCCCGCTCGGACCGGGCAGCGGGCTGGCGACCACGCCGTGCACGGCGAGCCCGTGGCCGCGCGCCGCCTCGGCGACGGTGAGGACCGCCTCGGCCCGCAGGGAGGGGTCGCGCACGACGCCGCCGGACCCCAGCCGCCCGCGGCCGACCTCGAACTGCGGCTTGACCATCAGCAGCAGGTCGGCCTCCGGCGCCGCGCACGACGCGAGGGCGGCCAGCACCAGGGTCAGCGAGATGAACGACAGGTCGGCGACGACCACACTCGGTGCCGGGGCCACCCGGTCGGGCGTCAGGGTCCGCACGTTGGTGCGGTCCAGCACCGTCACGCGCTCGTCCGAGCGCACCGACCAGGCCAGCTGTCCGTAGCCCACGTCGACGGCGACGACCTCGGCGGCGCCGCGGCGCAGCAGGACGTCAGTGAACCCGCCCGTCGACGCACCGGCGTCGAGGCAGCGGCGCCCGGTCACCTCGACGCCGAACGCGTCCAGGGCGCCGACCAGCTTGTGCGCACCGCGGCTGACGTAGTCCGGGCTGGTGGCGACCTCGGTCACGAGCAGAGGGTCGGCCGTCTCGACCTGGGTAGCGGGCTTGGACGCCACCGCACCACGGACGCTGATACGGCCGGCGGCGATCAGCTCGGCGGCCTGCTGGCGGCTGCGGGCCAGGCCGCGTCGCACCAGCTCGGCGTCGAGCCGCTGGCGCCGGGGCACCGGCTCAGCCCTCGGTGGAGGACAGCCGCTGCTGCAGGGCCTCGTGGACGGCCGTCAGGACCGGCAGCTGCTGCCCCGGCTCGAGCTCGGAGTCGAGGGCGTCCAGGTCGGCCAGCGCGGCGTCGACCGCGGCGTCGCCGGTGGGTTCGGGGCCCTCGTCCGGGGTCGGCGCCGGCCGCCGCCGGGGCAGGTCCGAGATCGTGCCGTGCTCATTCACCGGTACGGGCTCCGGGGGGCGTCGGGGCGGAGGTCCTCTTCGTGGCCGCCGACTTCTTCGTGGCCGCCGACTTCTTCGTGGCCGCCGACTTCTTCGTGGCCGCCGACCTCTTCGTGGCCGGCGACCTCTTCGTGGCCGCCGACCTCTTCGTGGCCGGCGACCTCTTCGTAGCCGGCGACCTCTTCGTAGCCGGCGACGTCTTCGTGGCCGGCGACGTCTTCGTGGCCGGCGACGTCTTCGTCGCAGCCGACTTCTTCGTCGCAGCCGACTTCTTCGTGGCCGTCTTCGTGCCGGAGGTCGTGGTCCCTCGCGGGGGGGCGGTGACCGGTGACGTGGTGACCCGGCGCGAGGGTGCCGGCCCGGGTGCGGACGCCGCCCGCGGCGTCGTCTTCTGCGGCGTCGTCTTCCGCGGCGTCGTCTTCCGGACGGGCACGGCTGCGGCGACTGCCCGGGCCCGGGCGGCGGCGAGCTCGCGCTCGAGGTCGGCGATGCGTCCGCGCAGGCTCTCGGCCTCAGCGGCGGTGATGACGCCGATCGAGGCCACGGCGCGCTCGGCCTCGTCGCGGACGACCTCCAGCAGGACACCGCGGTTGTCACGGGCGGTGACCAGGAGGTCCTCGGCGAGCCCGGCGATCTGGGTGGCCATCGCCGACGCCCCCGCGGGCACGCCCTGCACCCCTCCCTGCGCGAGCAGCGCGGTGGCGACCTCGCGTGCCTTGGCCGCAGTGGCCTCGGTGAGACCACTGACCAAGGACACGTAACCCTTCAGCCCGTCCAGCATCGGTGCTCCAGCCCTCGGACCCGTCGCCGGGGATCGCCCGACGTCGCCGTCGGTGACGACGCGCCCACGCTACCGGTCGTCGGCGGCCCCCGCCGAGCGCCGTCCCAGCTGGTCCACCAGGCGCCCGCCCGCGCGGACGGGGGCACCGGCGTCTGCCCGGGCCCACAGCAGCGCGAGCCCGGCCCAGCCTGCGGCGACCGGGTCGTCCACCTCGCCGCCCTCGCCACCGACCTCGACCACGTCCGCCTCGAGCCGGGCCTGGTCCTGGCCGCAGCTGGCCACGTCGCCGTCGACCTTCGCCAGCAGCGGCGGACGGTGCAGACCGTCGAGGTCGGCGGCGACGAAGGTCGGACGGGACCTTGGGGTCAGCTCGACCAGGTCGTCCAGCCCGGGCACCCCGGGGAG
>JBBQSN010000154.1:0-8032 GCA_038213835.1 Actinomycetales bacterium | reverse complement strand
GGCGCCCGGCTGACGGCTCCGGTGCACGACCCCGACCAGGTCGACGACTCCTCGATCGTCGAGGCGCTCGACCAGCTGCCGCCCTCCGGGTGGACCGGCCCGTCCGGTCACGCGCTGTCGCCGGCGGGGCACGAGCGGCTCGTCCGGCTGGCGGCCGAGCTGGCCCGGCTGCGCCGCACCGCCGACCTGTCCCTGCCCGAGCTCGTCGCCGAGGTGGAGCGGGCGCTGCTCCTCGACGTCGAGCTCGCCGCCGGCGCGGGCCCGGACGCCGCGGCCGCACGCACCCAGCTCGACACCTTCACCGACGTCGCGGCCCGGTTCCACGACAGCGCCGACCGGCCGACGCTCGGGGCGTTCCTGTCCTGGTTGCGCTCGGCCGAGACCCGCGAGCGCGCGCTCGAGCTGGGCGAGGAGGGCATCACCGGCCACGACGGCGACGACGGCGTCGTCCCGGACGAGGTCCAGGCCAACCCGCACGCCGTCCAGGTCCTCACCGTGCACGCGGCCAAGGGCCTGGAGTGGGACGTCGTGGCCGTGCCGGGCCTGGTCGAGGGGCGGTTCCCCTCCGGCGGCAGCAAGGACGGAAAGGACTCCGCACCGGGGTGGCTCACACCGGTCGGGCTGCTGCCCTACGAGCTGCGCGGCGACGTCGCCGCGCTGCCCACCTGGCCCTGGCGCTCGGTGCCGCACCTCAGGGCGGCTCAGGCCTCGGTGCTCGAGCACCGGTTCGCGTGCGGGGCCCACGAGGTGCTCGAGGAGCGCCGGCTCGCGTACGTCGCGGTCACCCGGGCTCGGCACGAGCTGCTGCTCAGCGGGGCCTGGTGGGGCACCCGCAAGAGCGTCCTGAAGCCGTCGCGGTTCCTGCTGGAGCTGCTGGACCCCGCGGTGCCCTCGACGGCCGACGGGCTCGAGCGGGTGGGCTGCGGCCCCGACCTGCCGGACCACGAGCCGCAAGGACCGAACCCGCTGCAGGCCGTGCAGAAGGTGCACGACTGGCCGCTCGAACCAACGCTCGGGAGCCGCGAGGTGCTCGACCGTGCGGCCGGCGCCGTGCTCGGGGCCGGGAGCGCGCTCGAGCTCGGCCCGGTGTTCGCCGCCCTGTCCGAGGAGGTCGACCGGCTGCTCGCCGAGCGCGACCTGCTGCGTCGCACCCACCTCGAGGTGGTGCTGCCCTCGCACCTGTCGGCGTCCCGGGCGGTGCGGCTGGCCCGCGACCCGGCCGAGCTGGCCCTCGCGCTGCGCCGTCCCGTCCCGGGGGAGCCGCGCGCCACGACGCGGCTCGGCACCAGCTTCCATGAGTGGGTCGAGCAGCAGCTGCGCTCGCAGGCGCTGCTCGACCTCGAGGACCTCGATGGCGCCGGCGACGAGGCCGCCGGGCCCGCCCCCGAGCTCGCGGCCCTGCAGGCGAGGTTCCTGGCCAGCGAGTGGGCCGACCGCGAGGTGGTCGACGTCGAGGTCGACGTCGAGACCGCCGTGGCCGGCACCGTCCTGCGTGGCCGGGTGGACGCGGTGTTCCGAGCACGTCCCGGTGCGGGCGGGCTGACGCGGTACGACGTCGTCGACTGGAAGACCGGCCGGGTGCCCACCGGGGCTGACGCCGAGGCCGTTCAGATCCAGCTGGCCGTCTACCGGCTGGCCTGGTCCCGGCTGCGGGGCGTCCCGGTCGAGCAGGTCGGCGCCGCGTTCTTCCACGTCGCCCAGGGGGTCACGCTGCGCGCCGCCGACGACCTCGGCGAGCCCGAGCTGGTGCGCCTCCTCGAGGCGGTGCAGCCCGTCTCCTGAGGCTGGTGACCCGGCCGGGTCACCAGCGGTGGGCGACGTCGACCACCAGCCGGCTCTGCGCGCCCGGTCCGTCCACGACGAGGACCCGGAACGGCAGCCGGGCCCGGACGCCGAGCGCGACCTTGGCCTGGCTCAGGTCGCTGCTGGCCCACGACACCTCGCGGAACGTGCGGTAGCCCATGGTGTCGACGACCTCGGCCCCGCGACCGATGAAGAACGCGTCGGAGGCCACCGCACCGTTGCCGGGGACGACCTCGAGACGGGCGCCGCCCCGCACGGGCTGCACCGTGCCGGAGCCCGCTCTCACCACCTGGTCGACGTAGCGCACGGTCCATCCGCCGGCGTCGCCGTCGAGGTCGAGGACGAGCCGGTCGAAGCACGTGTGCCGCCCCGCGCGGACGTCGAACACCCGACCGGTGTCGCGGCCGGCCCGCTGCTCGGCGAGCGATCCCCACGTGATGCCGCAGTACGGAGCGGCGGTCGCCGAGGGCACCACGCCCCCGATCACCAGGGCGCCCGCGAGGGCCCCGGTCCACGCCGCCGTCCGGATCCGCTTGATGTCCATGGTGTGCCTCCCAGTCCCTGCGTCGGCGTCCTGCACGTCGGCGTGCCTGGTAGACGCCGTGCTGCCAGGATCGGTTGGCACCGGAGGGACTGGTGTCCGGATGATCCGGATCCGTGCGGCTCCCTACAGGGGCTCGTCGCCGACGTCGCCGTCCAGCTCGCGCAGCATGCCGATCGCGTCGTCGACCACGGCCCTGTCGTCGCTGCGCACGCCGTGCAGCAGCCAGCGGGTCAGGGCCAGCTCGCCCGCCAGCCGGGCGCGGTCGGCGAGGTGGCGATCCGGCTGCTCGAACCGGGCCACCGCGTACGACTCCAGCACGGCGTCCAGGGCGCGCTCGTCGGCACCCACCGCCACGAAGGCGAGGTCGTCGGCCGGGTCGGCCACCTTGGCGTCGCCGAAGTCGAGCAACCCGACGACCTCGCCGTCGTGCACCAGCACGTGCTCGGGGGCGAGGTCGCCGTGCACCACGGTGGGCTGGAACCGCCAGCGCCCGACGTCCTCGAGCGCCTTCTCCCACCGGGTCAGCAGGCCGCGGGGGACGTGGCCGGTGGCGGCCGCGGTGTCGAGCTCGGCCATCCGCCGGGCGCGGTACTCGTCGGCGCCGTAGGAGGGCAGACCGGCGTCCTCGACGACGGAGGGCGGGACCTCGTGCAGGGCGGCCAGCGCGCGCCCGAACGCCGCCGCGAGACCCGGACCGGGGCCGAGGTCACCGGGGTGCAGCGGATGGCCAGTCAGGTACGGGTAGACCATCGCGCGCCCACCCTCGGGCAGGGCGACGGTGCGGGTCGGGTCCGGGACGGCGAACGGGAGGTCCTGCTCGCGCAGGCGGGCCAGCAGGGTGAGCTCGGACTCCAGCGACGCGCCGGCGCTCGGCCGACGCGGCGCGCGCACGATCCAGTGCCGGTGCTGGGTGTCGGTGACCACGGCGGTGTCGAAGTCGCCGCCCTCGCCCGCGGTCGGGCGGGTCGAGACCGGGACGAGGCCGGGCTCGGCGGCGCTGGCGAGCGCGGCGAGGACGAGTGACGATCGAGGCACGGCGTCCACCGTACGGGGCCGGCGCCGACCCGACCGGCAAGCCCGGCGGGCGGGTCGTAGTGTGCCGGTCGTGCTCCCCCACGTCGGCCCGCTCGGCCACCTGCTGCTGGCCCGCTCGGGTGTGGACCGGGATGCCCGCCGGCGCTCGGAGCGCGACCTGGTCGAGCGGCTGCGCGCCGAACCCACCACCGCCGTGCTGCGGCTGCGCGGCGACCGTGCGCTCACCACCGGTCCGGACGCACTCGACCTCAGGTCGGGTGCGGACGCCTCCCCGGACGCGCTGTGGCTGTACCTCGGTCGCGAGCCCGGTGGTCGCGAGCACCTGGCCGTGCACGAGCCGGCCGTCGACCGGCGCGGGGCCGACGACCCCGACCCGGGGGAGCCGGACCCTGCCTGGCGCACCCTGCGCGAGGTGGGCGGCACCTTGGACGACCGCGACGCCGGTCTGTTCACCACCGCCCAGGCCCTGGCGAACTGGCACGCCACCCACGTGAGGTGCCCCCGCTGCGGCGAGCCGACGGTGCCGGCGGCGTCGGGCTGGACCCGCACCTGCACGGCCGACCGCTCGGAGCACTACCCCCGTACCGACGCCGCGATGATCGTCGCGGTGCGCGACGACCAGGACCGGATCCTGCTGGGGCACGGCGTGCACTGGCCCGAGGGGCGGTTCTCCACGCTCGCCGGCTTCGTCGAGCCGGGGGAGTCGATCGAGGACGCCGTCCGCCGCGAGGTGGCCGAGGAGTCCGGGGTGCTGGTCGGCGAGGTCACCTACCTCGGCAGCCAGCCGTGGCCTTTCCCCGCGTCGCTGATGATCGGTTGCAGCGCAACGGCTCTGGACCCGACGATCACGGTCGACGGTGTCGAGGTCACCGAGGCCCGGTGGTTCTCGCGCGAGCACCTGCGCGCCTGCGCCGAGTCGGGCGAGGTGCAGCTGCCGTCCGGCATCTCGATCGCCCGTCGGCTGGTGGAGCACTGGTACGGCGGTCCGCTGCCGCCTGCGGGCACCTGGCGCTGACCGCTCAGGGCTCGACCAGCGCGGGCCGGTCCGGGTGCTCGACCCGCACGACGAGATCGGCGCGGGCGGCCGGCCAGGTCTCCTCGGTGTAGCGCGCCCAGGCGCCGCTGATCCGGGCCACGTCCTGCGCGGGCAGCCGCCGGGCCATGGCGGCTCCGCCCGCCACGAGGTGCACCGAGACGTCGACCGCGTCGGCGGTCTCCCAGCGCAAGAGGAACGGCCCGTCCAGGACGAGCGTGCTGCCGGGTGCGGCGGCCGCCCGCGCCGCGCGCGTGGCTCGGTCGCGGTCCACGTCCCACAGGGTCGGGAGCCAGCTGAGGTCGCCGTCGGGGCCGAGCGGGTCGAGCACCTCGCGCCGCAGCGCCAGGTGGTCGACCCACCGCTCGTACCCCGCGTCCGGGTCGTCGTGCCCGTGCTCCAGCCGCACCGAGCGGGGACGCAGGAAGTCCTCGGCCCGCACCCGCAGCACCGGGCGCCCCTCGGACCGCAGCGCGTCCGCCACGAGGCCGGCCAGTCGGCCGGTGTCGGACCCGACGGCGCCGTCGACCGCGACCCGGGCGCAGGCACGTCCCGAGGACAGGACCGCGCGGGCGCGGTCGGCGACCAGCGCGGCCAGCCCGGCAGGGCTGACGGGCCGGGCGGACGTCAGGCCAGCGCCGCCTTGACCTGGCCGAGCGAGGGGTTGGTCAGCGCGCTGCCGTCGGGGAAGAGCACGGTCGGGACGGTCTGGTTGCCGCCGTTGACCCCCATCACGAAGTCGACCGCGCCGGGCTCGTTCTCGATGTTGATCTCGGTGTAGCCGATGCCCTCGCGGTCCATGGCCTGCTTCAGGACGCGGCAGTAGCCGCACCACGTGGTGCTGAACATGGTCACGGTACCGGCGGCCGGCATGGCGGGAGTCTGCATGTGAGGGGTCAACCACCGCGTCCCGCCCAGCATTCCGTCACCGGCCGACGTCCGACCTGTCCGAGGCGGGCGGCAGGATGGTCCCGATGTCCCTGCTGCCCGCCTCCTCCGGTGCCCTCTCGGGTGCCTCCTCGATGGCCGACGCCGTCCTCGAGGCGCTCGATCCCGAGCAGCGCGAGGTCGCCACCAGCCTGCGCGGTCCCGTCTGCGTGCTCGCCGGTGCCGGCACCGGCAAGACCCGCGCCATCACGCACCGGATCGCGTACGGCGTGCACTGCGGTGTCTACGTGCCGCAGCAGGTGCTCGCGGTCACGTTCACCGCCCGGGCCGCTGGCGAGATGCGCACCCGGCTGCGCGAGCTCGCCGTCGGGGGCGTGCAGGCCCGCACCTTCCACTCCGCCGCGCTGCGGCAGCTGCAGTTCTTCTGGCCCCAGGTCGTCGGCGGGGCGCTGCCCTCCCTGGTCGCGCAGAAGGCTCCGCTCGTGGGCGCGGCCGCCTCCCGGCTGCGGCTGCAGGTCGACCGCGCGGCCCTGCGCGACCTGTCGGCCGAGATCGAGTGGGCCAAGGTCAGCATGGTCGAGCCGGACGACTACCCCGCGGCCGCGGCGAGGGCCGGCCGTTCGGGCGCGGCCGGCATCGACCCGCTCACCGTGGCTCGACTGCTGCGCGGCTACGAGGAGGTCAAGACCGACCGCAACGTGATCGACTTCGAGGACGTCCTGCTGCTCACCGCCGGGGTGCTCGACGACCGGCCCGACGTCGCGGCCACCGTGCGCGGCCAGTACCGCCACTTGGTCGTCGACGAGTACCAGGACGTCTCGGGGCTGCAGCAGCGGCTGCTCGACCTGTGGCTCGGCGACCGCGACGACCTCTGCGTGGTGGGCGACGCCAGCCAGACCATCTACTCCTTCGCCGGCGCGGACCCCAGGCACCTGCTGGGCTTTCGCCACCGCCACCCCGAGGCCACGCTGGTGAAGCTGGTGCGCGACTACCGCTCCACCCCGCAGGTGGTGGGGCTGGCCAACCGCCTGCTCGACCGCGCCCCCGCGTCCGCGCGCACCGCCCGGGTCGAGCTCGTCGCCCAGCGGCCGGCCGGTCCCGAGCCCGAGCTGTCCGAGCACGACGACGACGTCGCCGAGGCCGATGCCCTGGCCCGGCGGATCAGGCAGCTGGTCGACGGCGGCGTGCCCGCGCGCGAGATCGCGGTGCTGTACCGCACCAACGGGCAGTCCGAGGCGGTCGAGCAGGCCCTGGCCGAGGTCGGGGTCGGCTACCTGCTGCGCGGCGGGGAACGGTTCTTCAACCGTCCCGAGGTGCGCCAGTCGGTGCTCCTGCTGCGCGGTGCCGCCCGCGGCGACGACGGCTCCTCGACCCTGGGCGAGGCCGCCCGGGCGGTCCTGGCCGGCGCCGGGTGGGCCGAGCAACCGCCCTCGGGCACCGGGGCCGTGCGGGAGCGGTGGGAGTCGCTGCAGGCCCTGGTGGCGCTCGCCGACGACCTCGAGCGCGCCCGTCCCGAGCCGCGGCTCACCGACCTCGTGGCCGAGCTGGACGAGCGATCCGCCGCCCAGCACGCCCCGGCCGTCGACGGCGTGACGCTCGCGTCGCTGCACGCCGCCAAGGGCCTGGAGTGGGATGTCGTCGCCATCGTCGGCCTCAGCGAGGGCCTGGTCCCCATCTCGTTCGCGGCCGACTCGCCCGAGCAGGTCGAGGAGGAGCGCCGGCTGCTCTACGTCGGGGTCACCCGGGCCCGCGAGCGGCTGCTCCTGTCCTGGGCCCGGTCCCGAGCCCCGGGCGGCCGGGGGAGCCGCCGTCCCTCGCGCTTCCTGGACGGCGCCGTCCCGGGCTCGCCTCGGTCCACGATGTCGGCCGACCGGCCGCGGGGCGAGCGCCGCGGGAAGAGGAAGTCGTCCCTGCACACGACCTGCCGGGGCTGCGGGACGGCCCTGTCCACAGCGGTCGAGCGCAAGACCGGCCGCTGCTCCACGTGCCCGCCCGACCACGACGAGACCCTGTTCGAGGCTCTGCGCGAGTGGCGTGCCGGTGTCGCCAAGGAGCAGAAGGTGCCCGCCTATGTGGTCTTCACCGATGCCACCCTCGAGGCCCTCGCCTACGCCAAACCCGTTGACCAGCAAGGGCTCCTGAAGATCTCGGGCATCGGCCGCACCAAGGTCGAGCGGTACGGCGAGCCCGTCCTCGAGGTCATCTCTTCGACGTCTTCGTGAACGTCGCGTAAAGGCGTTGCCCCGGCACCAGGGCCGCGTCTAACCTGTGTCTCGCAGCCCGGAGCGGGCTGCCCAGATGATCCGGACGCGAGTGGCACGCGAACCGGCGACCGAGGAGAGGAGGGGACACCTGATGGAGAGCATGACCATGACGACGTCGATGCAGCAGTCCGTGCTGACGCGCGCCGGGTACCAGGACCCCTCCGTGAACCTGGGCATTCGGTGCGTCCAGGGCGATCTGCGCCCGACCAGGGGACAGGTGCGCCCGATGACGGGTGCCGTCGCCGGCCTCCCGGTCCGCATCCGCCCGTTCGCCCCCCTGTTCGAGGGTCACGCCCTGCCTGGCGGCCCCCGGTACACGACCTAGGTCGACCTCGAGTCGACCCGAGTCGACGCACCGGAGCCTCCAGGCCGCGGACCCCCACCAGGGATCCGCGGCCTTTCTCGTACCCACGAGGCGCGCTCCGGCACCACGCAGCGCTGCACCAGCACCGACCAGCAGATCCG
>JBBQSN010000153.1:0-8079 GCA_038213835.1 Actinomycetales bacterium | reverse complement strand
CTGCTTGATCGCGAGCACGCGCTTGTCTGTGGCCGCCTGCTCGAGGAAGGCCTGCACCGACGTGGAGAACGAGTCGTACGGGTGGTGCAGCAGGACGTCGCCCTTGCGGATCGCCGCGAAGATGTTGCTGGGCTTGGCGGTCTCGCGACCGTCGGTCAGGTGCGGGTGGGTCTTGGGGACGAACTTGGGGTAGTGCAGGTCGTGCCGGTCGACGGCGGCGACGTCGCCCAGCCCGCGCAGGTCGAGCGGCTCGGGGAGCGTGTAGACCTCGGAGTCGGTGACGCCCAGCTCGCGCACGAGCAGGTCGCGGACCCGGTCGCCGACGTCGTCGGCCAGCTCGAGCCGCACCGGTGGGCCGAACCGGCGCCGCAGCAGCTCCTTCTCCAGCGCCTGGAGCAGGTTCTCGGCGTCGTCCTCCTCGACCTCGAGGTCCTCGTTGCGCGTGACCCGGAAGGTCTTGTGCTCCACCACCTCCATACCGGGGAACAGCTGGTCCAGGTGCACCGCGATGAGGTCCTCGAGCCCGATGAACCGGGCCGTGCGCACGTGGTGGGTGCCGCTGGCGGCGACCTCGGGGTCGGCGGGGTCGGGCTCGACCTCGACGAACCGCGGCAGCAGCGGCGGCACCTTGACCCTGGCGAAGTGCTCGGTGTTGGTGCTGGGGTTCCGCACGACGATCGCCAGGTTGAGCGAGAGGCCGGAGATGTAGGGGAAGGGGTGCGCCGGGTCGACCGCCAGCGGGGTGAGGACGGGGAAGACGCGCTCGGCGAAGATCTCGTGCAGGCGGTCCATCTCGTTGCCCGACAACGAGTCCCAGGTGACGATGTGGATCTGCTCGTCGGCCAGGGCGGGCCGCAGGACGGATGCGAACAGGTCGGCGTGCCGGTCCATCAGCACGGCCGCGCGCGAGGAGATGGCGTCGAGCACCTCGCGCGGCTCGAGGCCGGAGGCCGCGGTCACGGCGAGGCCGGTGGCGATCCGGCGCTTGAGCCCGGCGACGCGGACCATGAAGAACTCGTCGAGGTTGCTCGCGAAGATGGCCACGAACTGCACCCGCTCAAGCAGCGGCAGGCCCTCGTCCTCGGCCAGCTCCAGGACGCGCTCGTTGAACGCGAGCCAGCTCAGCTCGCGGTCGAGGAAGCGGTCGACCGGCAGGTCGGGGGCGAGATCGACATGGTCCTCGGGGCGCAGCGGGCCGCGCTGGACGGGGGTGGCGCGTGGCGCGCCCGCACGGGCCTGGCTGGTCATGGGGCCAGTGTGGCACCGGAAGGCGAACGGGTCTCGCCCCGGACGTCAGCGGCGTTCCGCCGGCGGGGGACGGTCGCGACCCAGTCGGTAGCGGACGTCGACGTGAGCGACCTCGAAGCCGCGCGAGCGGTAGAGCGCCACCGCCGCGGCGTTGTCGGCCTCCACGTACAGCAGCACCTCCGCCGGGGAGCCGCCCGCGGACGCAGGCAGGTCCGCGAGGTGGGCCAGGCCGGCCCGCAGCAGCACCCCGCCGAGCCGGCGGCCCTGCGCCTGCGGTGCCACGCCGAGCACGTAGACCTCGCCCGCCGCGGCCTCGTCGGGCGTGGCGGCGTGCACCTTGGTCCAGTGGAACCCCAGCAGCTGCTCCCCGCCCGCGGGCGGCGTCGTCCCGGGGCGGTCGGCAGCGTGGTCCTGGACGGCGAGCAGGAAGCCCTCCGGGTCGAACCACGCCTCCTGCTGGCGCTCGCTCAGGTCGGCCAGGGTCGTGCGTCCCTGCTCGGGGTGGTCGGCGAAGGCCGCCGCGTTGACGGCCAGCCAGGCCTCCTCGTCCTGCCCCACGACGAAGGGACGCAGCCGCACGCCCTCGGGCGGCTCGGCCCCGGCGGCGTCGTCTGCTGTCAGGGGGCGGCGCATCTGCCACAGCTCGCGCACCCGCTCGGCGCGAAGGCGCGAGGCGAGGGCCGTCGCCCCGGGGTGGTCGCCGTGCGCCCAGGCGAGCACCTCCTCGGGCAGCGCGCGCGCCACCTCCGCGGCGAGCACGGTGCCGACGCCCCGCAGCCGGTGGTCGGGGTGCACAGCGCCCTCGACCGAGCCGGCGCCCGCCCCGTTCCCGGCCGCCGCGACCTGGGCGTACCCGACCAGCTCGTGGCCGAGGAGCACGCCGAGGTGCTGGACGCCGTCGCGCGGGTGCCGCAGGGCGAGCTCGCCCGCCTCGGAGACGGCTCGGGAGCCGTCCGCGCGGGCGGCGGCGTCGAGGAGACGGGGCACGGCAGCGAGCGCGTCACCGGCCAGTTCCTGCACGTCGAGGCTGCTCACGGTCGCCAACCTACGCGCCGCACTCGCCCGCCCACGTGCGCGTTCACCCGTGCTGGGCAGCTGTCGCAGAGGCCGGGCCGGTGGCCAATCGGGCAGACCCTCCCGCATCGCTCGGTAGACTGGCGTGGTGACCGATGGCCCGACGCGTCCCAGCGAGCAGGACCGGCGTGCCCCTCGGAGCAGCACGCGGCGCCGCCGTACCGTCGTCGCCCTGCTCGCCTCCCTCGGCGTCGTCCTCCTCGCCCTGACCGCGGCTCTGGTCTACGGGTACCAGACGGTCACGGACATCGCCGACAACTTCGAGAAGGTCCCTGACGCGTTCCCTGACGAGGCCTCACGACCCACCGTCGACCCCGGCGAGTCGATCGCCGTCGACGGCCGCACGCCCCTGACGGTCCTGCTCCTGGGTTCGGACGGCCTCACCACGTCACAGTCGCAGCGGGGTCAGCGCTCGGACGCCACGATGGTCGTGCGCATCAGCGCCGAGCGGGACCGCGTCGACGTCGTCTCGATCCCGCGTGACACCTGGGTGCCGATCCCGGGGCGCGGCGAGGCGAAGATCAACGCCGCCTACAGCTTCGGTGGCTTCCCACTGGCCGTCTCCACCGTCGAGGACCTCCTCGGGGTCCGCATCGACCACGTCGCCTCGATCGACATGGGCGGGTTGATCGACATGACCGACGCGCTCGGCGGGATCGACGTCAAGCTCGACGAGGGCTTCACCAGCTCGAGCGGCACGTACACCTTCACCGAGGGCGTCAACCACCTCAACGGGAAAGAGGCCCTGGCCCTGGCCCGCGAGCGCAAGCAGCTCGCCGAGGGCGACCTCAGCCGCGTGGAGAACCAGCAGCTCGTCCTGCAGGCCCTCCTCGTCGAGGCGCTGAGCCGCGACACGCTCACGGACCCCCGCTCCGCGGTGGACTTCGCGTCCACGACCGCTGGCTACACCCGGGTCGATGACGGCGTGACCGCGGACCTCATCCGAGACCTCGCCTGGCAGATGCGCGGTTTCGACATGTCCGAGCTGCACTTCCACACCATGGGCCTGGCCGGGTTCGGGCGGTCCGCCGACGGCCAGTCGATCCTCGTGACCGACCCGGCCGCGACCGAGCGGCTCGCCGCGGCGCTGCGCACGGACACCATGGAGACCTACGTCGAGTAGGTCCCCTCCCTGGGTCTCCCGCCCGCGGCTCAGGCGTCGACGGGCTGGGTCTCTGCGACCTCGACGTCGCGGCGGCCAGGCGGCACGAACCGGTAGCCGACGTTGCGCACGGTGCCGATCAGCTGTTCGTGCTCGACCCCGAGCTTGGCGCGCAGCCGGCGCACGTGGACGTCGACGGTGCGGGTGCCGCCGAAGTAGTCGTAGCCCCAGACCTCCTGCAGCAGCTGGGCCCGGGTGAAGACCCGGCCCGGGTGCTGCGCGAGGTACTTCAGCAGCTCGAACTCCTTGTAGGTGAGGTCGAGCGCCCGGCCGCGCAGCCGGGCCGTGTAGGTGCTCTCCTCGATGACGACGTCACCGGCGCGGATCTCGTCGGGCGCGTCGTCCTCGCCGGCGGCCAGGGCGAGCCGGCCGGAGGCGAGCCGCAGGCGGGCCTCGACCTCGGCCGGACCGGCCGTGTCGAGCAGGACGTCGTCGGCCCCCCAGTCGGCCGCGACCGCCGTGAGCCCACCCTCGGTGAGCACGATCAGCAGCGGCGAGGAGAGCCCGGTGGTGCGCAGCAGCCGGCACAGGGAGCGGGCGGACGCAAGCTCGCGGCGGCCGTCGACCAGGACGAAGTCGGCCGCCGGGGCGTCGACGAGGGCGACCGGCTCGGCGGGCAGCACCCGGACGCCGTGGGGCAGCAGGCCGAGGGCGGGGAGCACCTCGCTGGACGGCGCGAGCGCGTTCGTGAGCAGCAGCAGCTGGGCCACGCGTCCTCCTCCCGGCGGGGGTCCGGAAGACAGCAGGATAGGCGTCCGCGGCGGGGGGCCGTCACGGTCTGCCGGGATGCTGCCAGGATGAGACGTGGTCCGAGCCGTCCCCGCCCTGTCCGCCGCCGTCCTGGGCGCGATGGTGGCGCTGGCCTCGCTCGCCGGTCCGACCCTGCTCGCGGGTGCCCTCCTGGTCACCGTCATCGTGATGGCCACCGGCTGGCCGACCCTGCTCGGTCTGCCGACCCAGCGCGGCTCCACCACCGTCCTGGCGCTGTGCGGGACCGCGGCGGTGCTGGTCGTGGCCCTGGCCGGCGACGAGCGCGAGCGGCTCGCCTGGCTCGCCCCGGTGCTCGCGCTCTCGGTCGTGGCGACGTTCGCCCACCAGCTGCTGCGCCGGGACATGCGCCCGCGCCTGGTCGAGAGCGTCGCCGGGGTGGTCTCGGGCGTCGTCGTGATCGAGCTGGTCGCGGGCTGGCTCGCGGCGGCGGCCACCAGCACCGACCTCGTGCTGGCCGGCGTGGCGGGCCTCGTGCCAGCCGCCCTCGCGCTCGCCCTGCCGCTGCCGCTGCGGGTCACCGGTGCGGCCGGCGTCGTCGCGGGGGTCGTCTTCGCGGTGCTCGCGTCGGTCTTCCTCGACGACGTCGCCAGCGTGCCGGCCGGCGTCACCGGTGCGCTGGTCGCCGTCGTCCTCATCGCCTTCGACCGGTTGTTCGCGCCGGTCCCCTCGGTGACCTCGCGGCAGGCCGGCCTCGCCCTCGGCGCCGCGGCGGTCTGCTGCACCGGTGCGATCGTCTACCTGCTCAGCCAGGTGATCGGGTGACGTGCCCTCTCCGGGCCCGGGCAACGACGAGCTGGTCCGGGCGATCACCGAGGGCGGTCAGGGGACCAGGGCGGTCAGTAGACCAGGGCCTGGACGGTCTCATCCAGGACCTCCTCGACGAAGGAGGCCGAACCGGCGATCCGAACGCCGTCCAGGAGGTCGGCCTCGGCCAGGCCCCGGCGTGCGGCGCACTGGGTGCAGACCGTCACGGTGCCACCGGCGAGCACTGCGGCCAGCAGGTCGGCCGCCGGGGTGGCGTGGTCGAGCGCCAGGTCAGCGGCGCGGCCGGGCACCGCCAGCCAGGCGCCCTCGCCGGTGAGCCAGAGCGACACCCCCGCCCCGGAGGCCACGGCGGTGGCCGCGACCGTCAGGGCCTGGTTCGCCCGCTCCGGGGCGTCGGCACCGCAGGTGCACTTGACCAGCAGGTTTCGCGTCACACCCCGCAGGGTAGGCGGGTGGAAGCCAGGTAGCCTTGTCCCATGGGCGCCCTGGAGATCTTCTACCTCGTGCTGCTGGTGCTGTCGTCGATCGCGATCGGTGCGTTCGCGCTGCTGGTCCTCTACAAGCTGTTCGCCGGCCAGCGCTGAGTCGGCGTCGTGCCTGAGCCGCTCGAGATCCCGGCGGACCTCCCGGCTCCGCTGGTCCCGCTGGCCTGGATGATCGGGCGCTGGGAGGGCGTGGGCGTGGTCGGGTACCCGTCCCTGCCGCACGAGTCGCGGTTCGGTCAGGAGGTCGAGCTGCGTCACGACGGCCGGCCGTTCCTGCACTACCGCTCCCAGGCCCACCTGCTCGACGACGACGGCGCGATCGTGCGGCCGCTCGCCAGCGAGAGCGGGTACTGGCGGGTGGTCGTCCCGCAGGACCCCGAGGCCGCCGCCCGTGAGGCGGCCGGTGTCGACGTCGAGCTGCTGCTGGCCCACCCCACCGGTGTCGTCGAGATCTACACCGGTCGTGCGCTCGCCGGCCGGGTCGACCTGTCCACCGACGTCGTCGCGCGCACCACGACCGCCAAGGAGTACACCGCGGCCACCCGGCTCTACGGCCACGTCGACGGCGACCTGCTCTGGGCGATGGACATGGCCGCGGTCGGGCACCCGCTCACCCCGCACGCGTCGGCGCGACTCAAGCGCGTCACGTGAGGGTGCTGGCCCGCCTGCTCCTGCTCGTCGTCGTGCTGGCCGTCGGCTGCGCCGTCTGGATCGCCTGGACCGGCAACCAGGCCCGGGACGAGCTGGAGACCGTCCGCGCCGACTCGGACACGCTCTGGTCGCAGGTGCGCGGAGGTGACGTCGAGGGCGCACGCTCGACCCTGGACGGCGTGCAGCGCAGCGCCGCACGCGCAGCCGACCTCACCACCGACCCGGTCTGGTGGCTCGGCGCTCGGCTGCCGGTGGTGGGCGACGACCTCGCCGCGGTCACCACGCTCACCGGTGCCACCGACACCCTGGCCACCGACGTCGTGGGCCCGCTGGTCGAAGCCGGTGACGAGATCGACCTCACCAGCGGTGCGCCGCTGGTGACCGAGGAGAACCGGTTGGGCGAGGCGGTCTCCGGCGTCGTCGACGCGTCCGAGGCGCTGGAGTCGGCCCGGCTGCGGGTGCAGGCGGTGCCCGAGGGCGGGCTGGTCCGGCCCGTCGCCGACGCCCGGACCCAGGTGCTCGACGTGCTGGACCGGGCCGCGACGGTGCTGACGCCGATCGCCGACCTCGCGCGCCTGGCCGAGCGGCTCGTCGGCGGGCAGCCAGGTGGCTGACCCCTGCGTCCCGCCGGGAAGGATCGTGGCCGTCCGGACGCTGTCCCGGACGTGAGCACCACGACGAACGAGCCCGCCGCGCCGGCCACCGAGCGCGAGCCGTCCCCGCTGCTGGCCCGCGAGGGCGCGGTCGTGGGCGAGGGCCAGGACGCCGGCGTCGCCTGGCACCACGGCGACCCCGTCCGCGAGCAGCGGCTGCTGCTGGCCGGCGAGGCGGTCACCGACCTGTCGCACCGGGGGGTGGTCTCGGTCTCCGGGCCCGACCGGCTCACCTGGCTCGACACCCTCAGCACCCAGTGGCTGCGCGACCTCGCCCCCGGGCAGTCCCGCGAGGCGCTCGTGCTCAGCCCGCACGGGCACGTCGAGCACGTCCTGCACGTGGTCGACGACGGCACGACGGCCTGGATCACCGTGGAGCCGGGCGCCGAGGGCGCCCTCGTTCAGCACCTCGAGCGGATGCGCTTCATGCTGCGGGTCGAGGTGCGCGACGCAACGGCCGACTGGGCGGTGCTCGGGCAGGTGCCCGGCGGTGCCGAGATCGCCACCCCGCTCCCGGTCTGGGACGACCCGTGGCCGCGCACCGCCGAGGGTGGCGTGCGCTACTGCCTGCTGCCGGACGACGAGCACCCCGGCGCGGAGCGGGCCTGGCGAGAGGTGCTGGTGCCCCGGGGAGACCTGGTGGCCGCCGTGGCGGACCGCCCGCTCGCGGGCACCTGGGCCTCCGAGGCGCTGCGCGTCGCCGGGTGGCGCCCGCGGTTCGGCTTCGAGACCGACCACCGCACCATCCCGCACGAGGTCGACTGGCTGCGCACCGCGGTGCACCTGCAGAAGGGCTGCTACCGCGGCCAGGAGACCGTCGCGCGCGTGCACAACCTGGGACGGCCGCCGCGGCGCCTGGTGCTGCTGCACCTGGACGGCTCGGGCCACCAGCTGCCCTCGCGAGGCGCCGAGGTGGTGGGCCCGCAGCGACCGGTCGGTCGGGTCACCACCGTCGCGCGCCACCACGAGCTCGGACCGGTCGCGCTCGCCGTGATCAAGCGCTCCCTGTCGATCGACTCCCCGCTCACCGTGGAAGGGATCGCGGCCGCGCAGGAGCTCGTGGTCGCGTCCTGAGGGACGACGTACGCCCAAGCGGTAGCATCGGCCCGCGTGACGGACAATGCGGGCGCCGGTTCCCCTGTCGCTGTCCCCCTGCGCGCCGGCGGGCCGACGTGAAGATCGCCCTCGTGACGCATTACTACGAGCCAGAGGTGGGTGCCCCCCAACGCCGCTGGACCGCGTTCGTCCGTCGCTGGGTGGCTGCCGGGCA
>JBBQSN010000152.1:0-8099 GCA_038213835.1 Actinomycetales bacterium | reverse complement strand
CACGCCGAACTCGACCCGCGCACCGGGCTTGACCGAGGTGCCCTCCGGGAGCGCGGACGCGTGCAGGAACACCTCCTCGCCCTCGTCGGTCGCGAGGAAGCCGAAGCCGCGCTCGGCGTCGAACCACTTCACCTTGCCTGTGGGCACGTCGGGGACCTTCTCGTCACGTCGTCGGAAGCGGCGCCCGCGGACGGGGCGCACCGGTGCCAGGCTATCGGCCCGCGCGCCGCGCCCACGACGACGTCCCGCGGCGCAGGTCGGCCGAGCAGCTCAGCGGAACAGGTCGGGCTGCTCGAGCAGCTCGTTCATCGCCCCCGAGCGGAAGCCGCGCGGGTCCACCTCGCACCGCTCGAAGCCCTCGCGCTCCACTTCCGCGGCGATCGCGCGGCCCAGCTCGTCGTCGAGCGCACTGAGCGCGGTGGCGTCGACCTCGATCCGAGCGACGCCCTCGCCGAGGTCACGCACCCGCAGGTCGCGCACGGCCACGCCGCGGGCGCCGAGCAGGCTGCGCGCGGCCGCCTCGGCGCGGTCGACCCGCACCAGCCGCGCCGGCGTGATGGCCACGCCGAAAGCCACCCGGCTGGACAGGCACGCCGCAGCCGGCTTGTCCCAGGTCGGCAGGCCCCACACCCGCGAGGCGGCCCGCACGTCGTCCTTGCTGAGCCCGGCGTCCAGCAGGGGGGTGACGGCACCGCGCTCGGCGGCCGCGCGGATACCGGGCCGGAACCCGGCCAGGGCGTCGTCGGCGTTGGTGCCGGTGGCCACATGGGCGTAGCCGTGCTCGGCGGCGAGCGGGCCGAGGACGTCGAGCAGCTCGGCCTTGCAGTGGAAGCAGCGGTCACCGGCGTTGGCGCGGTAGCCCTCGCGCCGCATCTCGTCGGTGCGCGGGGCGAGCCAGCGGACCCCGAGACCGGCCGCGAAGGCCGCCGCCTCGTCGCGCTCCCCAGCCGCCAGCGAGGCCGACACCGCCGTGGCGGCGCCCACCTGCTCGGGCCCCAGGGCCCGGGCGGCGGCCGCCAGCAGGAGGGCGGAGTCGGCGCCGCCCGAGAAGGCGACGAGCACCGAGCCGAGCTCGCGCAGCCGCCCGGCGAGGGCGTCCAGGCGGGCCTCCAGTCGGGCGTCCGGGGTCAGGCCCGGCTCAGGGGTGGTGCTCACCCGGCCAGGGTAGGTGCGGGGCCGGACGGGGCCGTCCGCACCCGGCACCCGCAGCGCGCTCGCCGGCGTGCAGGCCGACCTGCCACCCACCGGGACGCCCTGCACGCAGGGTGACCGGGGCCACGCCCGTTGGGCCAACCGGGCGAATCCTGGCAATGCACCAATCATGCGGCGTTCCTCCTGCCGCACCAGGGGTCGGCACATGAACCTCCCAGGTTGATGCGCTGTTCGGGGCAGACCCTTGACGGCGCCGCCCGCACAGAGTGTGATCGACCCGCCGCTCGCGCGTCCGGGTCTCCCGGCGCGCCACAGCTGCGGTGCTCGTGGGTGGGGCCTCCTCGGTCGCCTTCTCCCTCTGCCGGCAGTCCGCTGCCGGTCCCCCCGCTGGACCAGATCTGCACGACCAACCAGGAGGCCGTACCCGTGTCATCCACCTTCACCAGCGGGAGGCGCCGCACCCGGCGCTTCGCCACGCTGGCCATCGGCGCAGCGGTGGCAACCACCGTCAGCCTGATGGCGCCCGCCGCCACCGCCGCGACAGCCGCCCCCTCCGCCGACGACCTCACCGTCGTCTCCTCCGGAGGGAACAAGGCGCTGTCCACCGACCCGGCCGACTACAAGGCCGGCGACTACCTGGTCCAGTTCGTGGGTGAGCCCCTGGCCACCTACGAGGGCGACATCCGCGGTTTCGCGGCCACCAAGGCGACCGAGGGGCAGAAGCTCGACACAGAGTCGGCTGCCGCGAAGAGCTACGAGTCCAAGCTGGTCAAGACCCAGAAGGCCGCGCTCGACGTGGTCGGGGCCCGGGCCCAGGCCAACCACTCCGTGGTCTTCAACGGTGCGACGACCTACCTGACGGCCACGCAGGCCGCCAAGCTGGCCTCGACGAAGAACGTCCTGGCGATCACCAAGACCGAGCTGCGGCAGCCGCAGACCGACCAGTCGCCGCGGTTCCTCCAGATGCCCAAGCTGTGGGCCGACGCGGGCGGTCGCTGGAACGCGGGCCGCGGCGTGGTCGTCGGCGTCCTGGACACGGGCATCTGGTACGAGAACCCTTCGTTCCGCCCGTTCGCGAAGAACAGCTACAACAAGGCGCCGAAGGGCTGGAACGGCGAGTGCGTCCTCGGTGAGGACGGCTCCGGCGAGGAGTGCAACGGCAAGGTCGTCGGTGCTCGCTACTACGTCGACGGCTTCGACGCGGACAACATCTCCGAGGACGAGTACCTGTCCCCGCGTGACGGCGACGGCCACGGCTCGCACACCGCCTCCACCGCCGCGGGCAACGTCGTCCGCAACGTGAACGTCGACGGCACCGACTTCGGCACCATCTCCGGCATGGCCCCGGGCGCTCAGATCGCCGCGTACAAGGTCTGCTGGACCGGCCTTCCCGAGGTCGGCGACGGCTGCGCCACGGACGACATGGTCGCCGCGATCGAGGACGCCGTCGCCGACGGTGTCGACGTCATCAACTACTCCATCGGTAGTGGCTCGGAGTCCGCGGTCATCGACCCGGTCGAGATCTCCTACCTCAACGCAGCCGCCGCCGGCGTCTTCGTCTCGGCCTCGGCCGGCAACAGCGGCCCGGGCGAGAGCACGCTGGACCACCCGAGCCCCTGGCTCACCACGGTCGCCGCGAGCACCCACAAGATCAACGAGAAGAAGCTCGTGCTCGGTGACGGCCGGGAGTTCATCGGTGCCTCCAGCACCAGCGAGCTGCCGGCGCAGACCCCGATGGTGCTGTCGCGTGACGCGGCCGCTGAGGGCCAGACCGAGGCCGACGCCGCCCTGTGCCTGCTCGGCAGCCTCGACGCCGACGCGGTCGCCGACAAGCTCGTCGTCTGCGAACGCGGTGTCAACGCCCGGGTCGAGAAGTCCCAGGAGGTCCGCGACAAGGGCGGCGCCGGCATGGTGCTGATCAACCCGACGCCCAACTCGCTGAACGGCGACCTGCACTACGTGCCGTCGATCCACCTGAACAGCGACGCCTACGGCCCGGTGACGACCTACGCCGCCACCGCCGGCGCCACGGGCGCCATCGTGGCCCTGGACGCCGACGACGTGTCGACGACCCGGGTCCCGGCCGTGGCCGACTTCTCCTCGCGGGGTCCGTCGACCACCACCGGCGGGGACATCCTCAAGCCCGACCTCGCCGCCCCTGGTGTCGACGTGCTGGCCGCGGTGACCCCGTTCAACCACAGCGGCCGCGACTACGACCTGCTGTCCGGCACGTCGATGGCCGCCCCGCACATCGCGGGCATCGCCGCCGTGATCAAGGCCGTGCACAAGGACTGGTCCCCCATGGAGATCAAGTCCGCGATGATGACCACCGCCCGCGACACGGTCGGCACCACCTCGCCGTTCGAGCAGGGCGCCGGCAACGTGATGCCGTCGCTGGCCTCCCGCCCGGGCGTGGTCTTCGACCACGGCGTCTCGGACTGGATCGGCTACCTCGTGGGAGAGGGCTACGCCACCTTCCCGGGTGCCGAGCCGATCTCCGGCACCGACCTCAACCAGGCGTCGATCGCCGCGGGTGCCGTCCCCGGCACCATCACCACCGAGCGCACCATGACGAGCACGGCCAAGAACCAGACCTTCCGGTTCTCGGCCGACCTGCCCGGCTGGCGCGTCACGACCGACACCCCGCGGGTGACGTTCAAGAAGGTCGGCGAGAAGAAGACCGTCTCGCTCACCTTCACCAAGCTCGCCAGCACCCCGGTCGATGAGTGGGCCACCGGCAGCGTCAACTACACCGGTGCCGACAAGACCACGGTCCGGCTCCCGGTCGCGATGCGCGGCACGCTCCTGTCGCTCAGCGAGACCGACATCAAGACCACCGGCAAGCCTTCCGGCTCGCACGTGATCACCGCCACGCCCGGCTTCTCCGGCACCCTCAGCACCAGCGTCGGCGGCCTCGTCGGCACCACGCCGGTGAGCGACACGCTGGTCGCCAACGCGCTCGCCTTCGACCCGGCCGCCCCGGCTGCCGGTCCGTCGGTCGCCAAGTACGAGCTGACGACCGACGCCACAACCGCGCTGCGGTTCAGCGTGGACGCCAACGACTCCTCGGACTTCGACCTGTTCGTGTACGTCGCGGGTGGCACGGCGCCGGTAGCGGTGTCCGCCACCGGTTCCGCGGACGAGGAAATTACCCTGACGGTCGGCGGGAGCGCCCAGACGGGGCTGCCGCTCGAGGTCTACGTCCACCACTACGCCGGCGCTGACGGCACGTACGACTACCGCGGCTGGAGCGTCGCCGGTCCGACCGGCAACCTGACGGTCGACCCGGCCTCCGCCCAGGTGGTCGCCGGAACTCCCGAGGACTTCACCCTCGAGTGGGCCGGTCTGGAGGAGACCCAGGACTACTTCGGCTGGGTGGGCTTCGCGGACCCGAACGGCGAGGGCAGCTTGGCCTTCCTCGAGGTCCGCTGACCGCACCCCGGCGCTGACCACCAGCGCCACCCGCACGACGAAGGGCCCCGCCGGCACCAGCCGGCGGGGCCCTTCGGCCGTCGGGTCGATCGCGTCCGCTGGGGTAGGGTCCGGTGCCGTGCCCGACGTGCAGATCGTCCCCTTCCGGACCGAGCAGACCGCGATCGAGGGGCTGCTCGTCGTCACGACGAAACAGGTGACCGAGCCGCGCGGCCGGGTCCGCGAGATCTACCGCGCGTCGGTGTTCAGCTCGGGCGACCTGCCCGGCATGGGCGCGGTGAAGCAGGTGAACGCCACCTTCACCCACCGCGGCGGCGTCCGCGCGCTGCACGCCGAGGACATGGTCAAGCTCGTCGGCGTCGTGCACGGCGAGGCGTTCGGCGCCTACGTCGACCTGCGGGCGGGCTCACCCACGCGTGCAGCGGTCGTGACCGTCGCCCTCGTCCCGGGCGTGCAGGTCCTGGTGCCGCGCGGAGTGGCCAACGGCTTCCAGGCGGTGAGCGAGGGCGGGTGCGAGTACCTGTACTGCTTCGACGCCGAGTGGGTGCCCGGGATGGCCGGACAGGCCGTCACCCCGCTGGACGACGACCTCGGCATCGACTGGCCGCTGCCACTGGTCGCCGACGACCCCGCCGTGCTGTCGGCCAAGGACGCCGCCGCGCCCCGGCTGCGCGACCTGACCAGCTGAGCCCCGGGCTCACGGTCCGAGCAGCCGGACGGCCTCCTCGCGCATCTCGACCTTGCGCACCTTGCCCGTCACCGTCATCGGGAAGCCCTCGACGACGTGCACGTACCGCGGCACCTTGTAGCGGGCCAGCCGGTCGGCGCAGAACGCCCGCACGGCCTCGGGCGTGAGCGCGTCGCGCCCGGGCTCCATCACCACCCACGCCATCAGCTCCTCCCCCAGCTGCTCGTCGGGGACGCCGATCACCTGCACGTCGGCGACGTCCGGGTGGGCGTAGAGGAACTCCTCGATCTCGCGCGGATAGACGTTCTCGCCGCCGCGGATGACCATGTCCTTGATCCGCCCCGAGATGGCGACGTAGCCGTCGTCGTCCATCACCGCGAGGTCGCCGGTGTGCATCCAGCGTGCGGCGTCGATCGCCTCGGCGGTCTGCTCCGGCTCGTCCCAGTAGCCCAGCATCACGG
Source organism: Actinomycetales bacterium (assembly GCA_038213835.1). Classification (GTDB taxonomy): domain Bacteria; phylum Actinomycetota; class Actinomycetes; order Actinomycetales; family CAWJMD01; genus JBBQSN01. Next base: position 2,366 of record JBBQSN010000152.1, on the reverse strand, counting down.
TGTGCCCGCGGGTGCACAGCTCGCCGGTGGTGCCGCGCGGAACGGTCAGACCCGTTGCGGGATCGACGATCTTGGACTCCAGGTGGGGCATGGTGCGGCCGACCGTCTGGGTTCGTCGCACCAGGTCGTCGTCGTGCCGCGTCATCGTCGAGACCGGCGAGGTCTCGGTCATGCCGTAGGAGATCGCCACCTCGGCCATGTTCATCTCGTCGATCACCCGCGTCATCACCTCGACCGGGCACGGCGAGCCGGCCATGATCCCGGTGCGCAGCGTCGACAGGTCGAACTCGGCGAAGCCCTCCAGGCCGAGCTCGGCGATGAACATCGTCGGGACGCCGTACAGCGACGTGCAGCGCTCCTCGGCGACGGCCCGCAGCGTGGCGGCGGGGTCGAAGGTCGGGGCGGGGATCACGATCGCGGCGCCGTGCGAGGTGCATGCGAGGTTGCCCATCACCATCCCGAAGCAGTGGTAGAAGGGCACCGGGACCGCCACCCGGTCCTGCTCGGTGTACCGCAGCAGCTCGCCGACGAAGTAGCCGTTGTTCAGGATGTTGTGGTGCGAGAGCGTCGCGCCCTTGGGGAAGCCCGTCGTCCCGGAGGTGTACTGGATGTTGATCGGGTGGTCCGGGGAGAGCTCGGCCATCCGCGCGACCAGCAGGGCGTGGTCGGCCTGGCCCCCGATGTCGACGAGCCGGCGCCAGCCGTCCTCGGCCACGTGCACGCCCGGGGCGGCGTCCGGCTCGAACGGCTCGCTCACCACGACCACGTCGGTCAGGCCGGGGCAGTCGGCGCGCACCTGCTGCACCATCGCGCGGTAGTCGCTGGTCCTGAAGCGGCTGGCGCACACCAGCATCCGCATCCCTGACTGGTTCACCACGTACGCCAGCTCGTGCGTGCGGTAGGCCGGGTTGACGTTGACCAGCACCGCTCCGATCTTGGCGGTGGCGTACTGCAGCAGCACCCACTCGGCGCAGTTCGGGGCCCAGATGCCCACGCGGTCGCCCTTGGCGATGCCGCGGGCCAGCAGCCCGAGCGCCACCTCGTCCACCTCGACGTCGAGCTCGTTGTAGGTCCAGCGACGGTGGGTGGCGCAGTCGACCAGGGCCTCCCGGTCGCCCCAGCGTGCGACCGTCCGCTCGAGGTCGTCGCCGATCGTCTCCCCGAGCAACGGGGTGCCGGACGTGGCGGAGGTGTAGGACGGGACGGGTCGGCTGAGCATCGACGACTCCTTCGGGTCGGCCTGCCGCGACGCCACCGACCGATGTCGGTGCCAGGTCCCGCCATCCTGTCCCGGTGACTGGCGCACGGCAACGACACCCCCGCCCCGGCCGTCCGCGCGCGGGCCGGCTCCGAAGCACCGGCATGGACCGGACGACCCCCTGCGGCGACGCCCTCCTGGCGGCGGCCCGCGCCCTGGTGGCCCTCGCCCCGGTGGTGTTCACCGCCGGCTGGGTCTGGTCGGGCCACCGCACCCCCGACGTGCCGCACTCCACCCGCAGCATCAGCGCGCTGTCGGCCGCGGGGCAGCCGTGCCCCGGTCCGGTGACGGTGGGCCAGGTCGTCCAGGGCACCGCCCAGCTGGTCAACGCCGAGCTGGCGCGGCAGGCGGGGCTCAACGGGGTGGCCGTCGCGTTGGCCGCGTCCGGGCTGGGGACGTTGGTGACGACCGGCGCACCGCTCCCGGCCGACGAGTCGAAGGACGGGCCAGCCGGCCAGGGGTGGCACCGGGCTCACGTGTGGTCGGCCGGGGTCGGCATGGTGGCCTTCCACCTGGCTCCCGCGCTGGGTGCTCTGGACCAGCGGCTGCCCCGCCGCACCCGGCTGGCGGCAGCGGCGTCGCTGGCCGTGGCGCTGCCGGCGAGTACGTACTTCACCCACCGGCTGGCGGCCCGCGAGGGCACCGGGCGGGTGTACGGGTGGGCCGAACGGACCTTCCTGACGGCCCTGCTGATGTGGAGCACGTCGCTGCCGGCCGCCTACCCGGAGGTCGCGCGGGGGCGGTGACCCCGACCCGCGCGTACCGTTGACCGGATGACCACCGGACGGCGCGCGACCCCGCGCAGCCTCGCCGACGACCTGCGCGTGCGCGACGACGCCGCGCTGGTCGAGCTGCTGCGCGCCCGCCCTGACCTGGTCCACCCCGCGCCGCCCGACGTCCTGCAGCTCGCGGTCCGCGCGTCGGCCCGGGTCAGCGTGCACCGCGCCCTCGCGGCGCTGGACCGCCCGACCCTGCAGGTCGCCGAGGCCGCGTGCGCCCTGCCCGAGCCGTTCACCGCGGCCGCGGTGGCGCGAGCGTGCGGCAGCACGAGCCGCCGGGTCGGGCCGGTCGTGGTGCGGCTGCAGGACCTCGGGCTGCTCTGGGGCGC
>JBBQSN010000151.1:0-8157 GCA_038213835.1 Actinomycetales bacterium | reverse complement strand
ACGCCCAGCCGGGTGGCGATCTCGGTCACGCCGGCGCGCGGGTCCTCCGACAGCACCGCCAGCAGGTCGGCGTCGAGCCGGTCGATGCTGCTCACCCGGGGCACCTCCGGTGCGGATCAGAACGGTCACCTGAGCAGATCGCCCAGGTGCGGTGAGACAGGTTGACGGCAATGTGTACCGCCGGTCAACCTCACCGCGATTCCTGCCCCCGTACCCGTGCACCGTCCGAGGAGCCCGAGATGACCGAGACCGTCGACCGACCGCAGGTCGCCGCAGCCGCGGACTACGTCCTCGCCGACCGCTACCGCGCCGGCGCCCGGCCGGTCCTGCTCACCGGTGTCCAGGCGGTCGCCCGCCTCCTGGTCGAGCAGGACGTGCGCGACGCGAAGGCGGGGATGCGCACGGCGAGCCTCGTGTCGGGCTACCCCGGCAGCCCGCTCGCCGGTCTCGACAAGACGCTCTCCGGTGTGCGCCCCTTGCGCGAGGTGCACGGCATGCACCTGGTCCCGGGACTCAACGAGGAGCTGGGCGCGACCGCCGTGTGGGGCAGCCAGGTCGAGCTCCCCACCGGCACGCGCACCCACGACGGCGTGATCGGCGTCTGGTACGGCAAGGGCCCGGGTGTCGACCGCACCGGCGACGTCTTCCGGCATGCGTCGCTCTACGGGGCGAACCCGACCGGTGGCGCACTGGTGCTGGCCGCCGACGACCCCGGCTCGAAGTCCTCGACGGTGCCCTGCGTCAGCGAGCGCACGCTCGCCTCCTTCAGCATCCCGGTGCTCTACCCGCGCAACGCCGAGGAGCTGATCGCGTTCGGCCTCTACGGCGTCGCGCTCTCCCGCGCCTCCGGCTGCTGGGTCGGCATCAAGTTGGTCGCTGACGTCGCGGACGGGCTGTTCACCGTCGACGCGGACTTCGCCGCGCTCGACATCACCGTGCCCGAGGTCGAGTGGGACGGACGCCCCTGGTCCTACCAGCAGCGAGTCCTGCACGCACCCTCGGACAGCCTGCTCGCTGAGGCCGACCTCGTCGGGCCGCGCTGGAAGATGGTGCAGGCGTTCGGCGTCGCCAACCCGCTCGACTCCGTCGAGGTCGACCCCGAGAGCGCGTGGCTCGGCATCGCGGCCCCCGGCGCCCAGTACGACACCGTCCGGCAGGCGCTGCTGGATCTGGGCCTGGACGACGCCGCGCTGCACCGCGCCGGCATCCGCCTGATGCGGATCGGCATGCCGTACCCGCTCGGCGGCGCGCTCCTGCGGCAGTTCGCCCGCGGGCTCGAGGAGCTGCTCGTCGTCGAGGAGAAGACGGCCTTCGTCGAGACGCAGGTGCGCGACCTGCTGTACGGGACGACCGCCGCGCCGCGGGTGCTCGGCGAGCGGGGCCGGTCGGGCGAGGTGCTCGTGCCCGCGACCGGGGCGCTCACCGCAGACCGCCTGGTGGCCCCGCTGCGCAGCTTGCTCACGGGTCGGGTCGACCTCGTGCCGCCACCCCCGCGTCCGCTGCCGAAGCTCACCCTCACCCCCGTGACGACCGGCTCGACGGCGCGCACGCCGTACTTCTGCAGCGGGTGCCCGCACAACCGCTCCACCGTGCTGCCCGAGGGCTCGCTGGGCGGAGGAGGGATCGGGTGCCACACCATGGTGACCCTGTCGGCCCGCGAGACCGCGCAGGTCACGGGCCTGACGCAGATGGGCGGGGAGGGCGCGCAGTGGATCGGCCAGGCGCCGTTCACCGACGTGCCGCACATCTTCCAGAACGTCGGAGACGGCACGTACTTCCACTCCGGTCAGCTCGCGGTGCAGGCGTGCGTCGCCGCCGGCGTGAACATCACCTACAAGGTGCTGTTCAACCAGGTCGTCGCCATGACCGGCGCGCAGCACGCCGAGGGTGGCCTGGGCGTTCCGGAGCTGACCCGCAAGCTCCACGCGGAGGGTGTCGCGAAGATCATCGTCTGTGCCGAGGAGCCGGACCGCTACGGCAGGAGCGCGCAGTTCGCCCCCGGCGTGACCGTCTGGCACCGAGACCGGCTCGACGAGGCGCAGCGGATCCTGCGCGACACGCCCGGTGTCACCGTCCTCGTCTTCGACCAGCAGTGCGCGGCTGAGGCGCGCCGGCTGCGCAAGCGGGGAAAGCTCGAGGTGCGCACGAAGCGGGTCGTCATCAACGAGGCGGTCTGCGAGGGCTGCGGTGACTGCGGGGTGAAGAGCAACTGCCTGTCCGTGCAGCCCGTCGACACCGAGCTCGGCCGCAAGACCCGGATCGACCAGACCTCGTGCAACACCGACTACAGCTGCCTGCAGGGCGACTGCCCGTCCTTCATCACCGTCGAGCTCGCACCGGGGACGCCGCGCACGGCGCAAGCGCGACCGGTGGCTCCGACCTCGCCGGAGCCGTCGCTGCCGATCCCGTCGCCCACGTACGACGTGTTCCTCGCCGGGATCGGCGGCACCGGCATCGTCACGGTCAACGCCGTGCTCGCCACCGCAGGGCTGCTCGAGGGGTTGCGCACCGCAGGGCTCGACCAGACGGGCCTGTCGCAGAAGGCCGGCCCGGTCACCTCGCACCTGCGGCTGTCGCGCGAGGACGCCGAACCGGCCAACCGGCTGAGCGCCGGCACCGCCGACGTCGTGCTCGCCTTCGACCTCATGGTCGTCGCCGAGGCGCGGAACCTCGCGCTGTGCTCGCCGAGCCGCACGACGGTGGTCGCGTCGACCAGCCGCACCGCGACCGGTGACATGGTCTACGACCCTCAGGTCCGCTACCCCGACGAGGCGTCCATGGTCGGCAGCATCTCCGCGGCGGCGCGCGCGGTAAACGTCCTGGACGCGCTGGCGGCCGCGGAGGCGCTGTTCGGGTCGACCGACGTCGCCAACCTCGTCGTCGTCGGCGCGGCCTACCAGGCGGGGGCGCTGCCGATGTCGGCGGCCAGCCTGGAGCGGGCGATCGAGCTGAACGGCGTCGCCGTGGAGGCCAACACCGCGGCCTTCCGCTGGGGGCGGGCGAGCGTGGCGCTGCCGCAGGAGTACGCCACCGCGGTCTCTGGCACCGTGCGCGTGCGGCCCGAGCCCGACGGCAGCGCGTTCCTGGTCGGTCGCGCCCTGGCGGGGGAGACCCGCCGCCTGGCGTCCGTCCGGGCGGCCGGCATGCGTGACCACAGCGGCGACCGGGCTGCGCGGCACTACGTCGCCCTCGTCGAGCGCGTGTGGCTCGCCGAGCGCCGGCTCGGCGACCGCACGGAGCTCAGCGAGGCCGTGGCCCGCGGTGCGCACCGGCTCGCGGCCTACAAGGACGAGTACGAGGTCGCCCGCCTGCTGACCGACCCGGCACTGGAGGCCGACGTGCTGGCGCAGGTCCCGGGCGCGACCGGGGCGACGTACAACCTCCACCCACCGGCGCTGCGCTCAGCCGGCATGAAGGACAAGCTGAAGCTCGGCCCGTCCTTCCGGCCGGTGATGAGGGCGCTGGCCCACGGCCGGCGGCTGCGCGGCACCCCGCTGGACCCCTTCGGCTACGCCCACGTCCGGCGGCTGGAGCGCGCCCTCGCTCAGGAGTACGTCCAGGTCGTGGACCGGCTCGCCGACCTGCTCACCTCGGCGGCCTACGACACCGCGGTGCAGGTGGCCGACGCCGCCGAGCTGGTCCGGGGCTACGAGGGCGTGAAGCTGGCCAGCATCGAGCGCTACCGGGCCCGCCGCGCGGAGCTCGGGGTGCCGCTCGGCCCGCAGGTGGTCGCCCAGCTCGGCCAGACGACTTCTGCGGGCACATGAGGCACTTTCTGCTCTGAGTGTCTAGCCAAACGGCTCCCGGGGCCCTACCGTACGGACATGGACGGATCCCCAGGAGGCGTCGTGGAAGCGGTCGAGGTTCAGCAGCTGCAAGTCGTGTTCGCCGAGGAGCTCCAGGCACAAGGTGTCGTGCTGACACCGGACGAGGAGGAGCTGATCCTCAAGCTCTGCGTCAACACCTACCGCGCGGAACGCGACGGGATGCGTTGCGCGTGACCCGTGTGCCGCGGTCCCGGGGACGTGCCGGGGCCGCGAGGTGCCCACCGCCCCGACCCTGGTGAGCGAGGTCCTCCGCCGGCCCGACCTCGACCTCGTCGACGTCGAGGTGCGCGGAAGGCTCACCTCGGTGTCGGTGCGCGCGGGTCGCGTCGTCGCCATCCGCGACCGACTGCCGCCCACCCGGGGCATCGAGGTGCGACTGGGCGCTGGCGGGGCCCTCCTGCCCGGTCTGCACGACCACCACCTGCACCTGCTCGCGACGGCGGCCGCGGCCGGATCGGTCCCCTGCGGCCCGCCGGACGTGGCCGACCGCCACGCCCTCGGTGCGGCCCTGCGCGCCGCCCCCGCCGGACGGGGCATCCGGGGCACCGGCTACCACGAGAGCGTCGCCGGTCCGCTCGACCGGGCGCTGCTGGACGAGCTCGTGCCCGACCGTCCAGCGAGGGTGCAGCACCGCAGCGGTGGTCAGTGGACGCTCAACGCCGCCGCCCTGCGGGAGCGGGGGCTCGCGCCCGAGAGCGATGGCCGGCTGTGGCGGGACGACCCGGCGCTGCGGCCCGCCGCGGGTGACGACGACTGGCCCGACCTGCGGTTGCTCGGGCAGGAGCTGGCGGAGCTCGGCGTCCTGGGCGTCTCCGACGCCACCCCCGACCTCGCCGTGGCGGCGGCGGACCAGATCGCCGCAGCCGGCCTGCCCCAGGTGGTGCGGCTGATGGGATCTCCGGACGGCTGGCGCACGCGCTCCCGATCAGTGTCCCCGGGACCGCGCAAGATCCTGCTCGGCGACGAGCACGACCTCGACTGGCAGGCGCTGCGCACCACCGTCCAGACGAGTCATGCCGCCGGTCGGGCCGTTGCCGTGCACACGGTGACCCGCGCGTCGCTCGTCACCGTCCTGTCGGTCCTCGCCGACACCGGCACGCTCGCGGGGGACCGGCTGGAGCACGCCGCGGTCGTGCCCCCCGAGCTCGTCGAGACGATCAGGTCGCTGGGCCTGGCCGTGGTGACCCAGCCGGCGATGGCGGCGGCGCGCGGGGACGACTACCTGCGCGACGTCGCGCCTGACGACCGCGCGGACCTGTGGCCCTACGCCTCGCTCGCCGCAGCGGGCGTTCCGGTCGCGGCGTCCTCTGACGCGCCGTACGGGCCGCTCGACCCGTGGCTGGTCCTCCGGCAGGCGGTGGAGCGGTGCACGCCGAGCGGGACCGTCCTGCGGCCCGAGGAGCGCGTCCCACCGGCGCTCGCGCTGGACGGCCTGCTGTCCCCGCTCGACTGGCCTGGCGGACCCGCCCGACGCGTCGAGGTGGGCGCGACGGCGGACCTGGTGCTGCTGCACCGGCCGCTCGTGGAAGTGCTGCGTGCGCCGTCGCGCGACCTGGTGCGGCTCGTCGTCGCCGCGCGGTGACGGGCCTGGGTACCGTCCTGCCGTGATGACGGCGGCGGACCTGCTTCGCGGCGCCCCGTTGCTGCCGGAGACGATGGCCCCAGAGGTGACGGGCAGCGGCGCTGTGCACGGGGCCTTGCACGTGCTCGACCTCGACGCCGCCGTGTCCGTCGACGACCTCCCGGCTCTGCGCCGGGTGCTGGCGTCCCGGCAGGCCCTCGTCGTCGGCGTCGCCCGAAGGCGGCCGTCGGACGCGGCGCAGCTGCTGGCGGACGCGCTCGACCTGAGCCTGGTGCCTGCGGGTTGCGCCACCCGGCCCTCCTTGATCGCGGTCTCTCGCCCCGAGGGAGCGCTGCGGCAGCTGGCGGCCCAGGCGTCGGCCGTCCCGCGTGCTGTGCTGGTCCTCGGAGCCCTGCTCCGGCAGACGAGCGTCCTGCCGGTGGCGGAGGGGCTCCAGGCCGAGGCATCCGCCTACAGCACGCTGCTCACGGGTCCCGAGCACCAGCGCTGGTTGGCCGCACGCGGCCCGGCCCGTCCCCTTCAGTCCGACCCCCATCGCGTCCGCCTCGTGCGAGAGGGGCACCGGCTCCAGGTCCGGCTCGCCCGGGCTGGACGCCGCAACGCCTTCGACGCCGCGATGCGTGAGGCGCTCGTCGACGCCCTCGACGTCGCGCTGGCCGATCCGCGAGTCATGGTCGAGCTCACCGGTGAGGGGTCCAGCTTCAGCTCAGGCGGTGACCTCGACGAGTTCGGCTCCGCGGCCGACCCGGCGACGGCCTGGGTCGTCCGGGTCGCGCGGTCACCGGGCCGGAGCCTCGCGCTGCTCGGACCGCGGGCCCGCGCCCACGTCCACGGCGAGTGCGTCGGCGCCGGCGTGGAGCTGCCGGCGTTCGCGGCGCACGTGACCGCCGACCCCGGCACGCGGTTCCGGCTCCCCGAGGTGGCCATGGGGCTCGTGCCGGGGGCCGGTGGCAGCGTCTCGGTGACGGCGCGGATCGGTCGGTGGCGCACGGCGTGGCTGGCCCTCAGCGGCGAGGCGCTCGACGCCGCGACGGCCCAGGACTGGGGCCTGGTCGACGCGCTCGAGGTCCGCTCGGCCTGAGTCAGGCCGGGGCGCTGGTGGGTGGGTCCTCGCGCTCGGCGCGCAGGCGCTGGATCTGCTCGCGCCGGGCCAGCCTCACCTGTCGGCGGATCTCGGCCTCGCGGAACCGGCGGAGCTGGTCCGGGCCCTCCGGGAGAAGCGGCGGTACCGGCCGCGGGGCGCCATGCTCGTCCAGGGCCACGTAGACCAGGTAGGCCGAGGCGACGTGCCGAGGCGGTGCGCTGGCGTCGTCCCAGCGCTCGGCGAGCACCCGCACACCCACCTCCATCGAGGTGCGCCCGGCCCAGTTCACGTGGCTGTCCGCCCGTACGAGGTCACCGACCTGGACCGGGACGAGGAACTGGAACTCGTCCATGGAGGCGGTGACCGCGCGACCGCCGCTGTGGCGGGCCGCGACGGCACCGCCGAGCTCGTCGACCAGGTGCAGCACCACGCCGCCGTGGACGTTGCCGTGCAGGTTCGTCTCGTGCAGCGTCATGATCCGTGACAGCGACGTCGCCGACGCAGCCGGTGGCTTCGGGTCGAGGCACACCGGTGCCTCCGGCGGGCGGTAGACGTAGGAGGTCATGCTCGCGCTTCTCGGGACACCTCAGGCCTCGCAGCCGGCGAGGGTGAGGGTGACCTCGACGTTGCCGCGCGTCGCGTTGGAGTACGGACAGACCTGGTGAGCCGTGTCGACCAGCTCGCGCGCCCGCGGGGTGGGCACGGACGGCAGGTCCACGACGAGCTCGACGACGAGGCCGTAACCCGCCCCCTGCTTGCCGATGCCGACGGCGGCAGCCACGGTGGACCCGGTCGCGTCGGCGCCGGCGCCCTTGGCGACCACCTTCAGCGCCGAGTGGAAGCAGGCCGCGTAGCCGGCGGCGAACAGCTGCTCCGGGTTGGTCCTGCCACCGGGTCCGCCCATCTCGATGGGGAGGGCGAGTCCGAGGTCGAGCAGGCCGTCGGAGCTGGTGACGGCGCCCTTGCGGCCGTCACCCGCTGCCGTGGCGCGGGCGGTGTACAGGACGGTGACGGTCTCGGTCATGGGATCTCCCAGGTCGCGTGCGGGTGGTCGAACAGGGACGTTCGGAGGAGGTCGGGAGCAGCGTCGGGCACGACGGGGTGGCTTGCCCGGGAGACAGGCGGAGCGAGGTCGAGCGGGCCCCGCCGGGCCACCTCGAGCAGGAGTCCTGGGTCTGCTCCGAGCGCGGCAGAGACCTCACAGCACGCGGCGAGGTCCTTGCGCAGGAACGGCCCGACCGTGTCGCCGAGCGAGCCCGTGGTGGGGAAGCGCAGAGCGGTGGCCGCCCCCTGGCTCCCGCCGCTGCACCGCTGGAGCAGGGTCAGGAGCACCTGCGACTCGACACCGAGCTGTCCACCGAGGGTGACAGCCTCCGCCACGAGCTGGAGGTTGGCGGCGAACAGCTGCTCCGGGTTGGTCCTGCCACCAGGTCCGCCCATCTCGACGGGAAGGGCGAGTCCGAGGTCGAGCAGGCCGTCGGAGCTGGTGACGGCGCCCTTGCGGCCGTCACCCGCTGCCGTGGCGCGGGCGGTGTACAGGATGGTGACGCTCTCGGTCATGGGATCTCCCAGGTCGCGTGCGGGTGGTCGGACAGGGACGTTCGGAGGAGGTCGGGAGCAGCGTCGGGCACGACGGGGTGGCTTGCCCGGGAGACAGGCGGAGC
>JBBQSN010000150.1:0-8199 GCA_038213835.1 Actinomycetales bacterium | reverse complement strand
GGCGCGGATCCGCGCGATGGCCTCCGACGACGTCGACGTCGTCATCACCGAGATCGGCGGCACCGTCGGCGACATCGAGTCGCTGCCCTTCCTGGAGGCCGCCCGGCAGGTGCGCCACGACGTCGGCCGCGACAACGTGTTCTTCCTGCACATCTCCCTGGTGCCCTACATCGGGCCATCGGGTGAGCTGAAGACCAAGCCGACCCAGCACTCGGTGGCCGCGCTGCGCTCGATCGGCATCCAGCCCGATGCCATCGTCTGCCGTTCGGACCGTGAGATCCCGCCCAAGGTCAAGCGGAAGATCTCGCTGATGTGCGACGTCGACCTCGAGGCCGTGGTGGCCGCGAAGGACGCGCCGTCCATCTACGACATCCCCAAGGTGCTGCACGCCGAGGGTCTGGACGCCTACGTCGTGCGCCGGCTCGACCTCGCGTTCCGCGACGTGGAGTGGTCGGGGTGGGACGAACTACTGCGTCGCGTGCACCACCCCGCGCACCAGGTGACGGTGGGGCTGGTCGGGAAGTACGTCGATCTACCCGACGCCTACCTCTCGGTGTCCGAGGCGTTGCGCGCCGGCGGATTCGCCAATGACTGCAAGGTTTCCCTCCGCTGGGTCACCTCCGACGACTGCGCGAGCGCCGAGGGCGCCGAGCGCGAGCTCGCCGGTGTCGACGCCGTGTGCATCCCCGGCGGGTTCGGCGTCCGTGGCATCGAAGGCAAGCTGGGCGCGGTGCGCTGGGCCCGGGAGAACAAGGTGCCCACGCTGGGACTGTGCCTGGGACTGCAGTGCATGGTCATCGAGTACGCCCGCCACGTCGCGGGGCTGGACCAAGCCGGGTCCACCGAGTTCGACGAGTTGACCCCGCACGCGGTCATCTCCACGATGGCCGACCAGCACGACGTCATCGCCGGCGACCGGGACATGGGCGGCACGATGCGCCTCGGCCTCTACCCGGCTGTGCTCGAGGAGGGATCCCTCGTCGCAACGGCCTACGGCGCGACCACGGTCGAGGAGCGCCACCGGCACCGCTACGAGGTGAACAACACCTACCGCGATCGGCTCGCCGAGGCAGGACTGGTCTTCTCCGGCACGTCACCGGACAGCCGGCTGGTGGAGTTCATCGAGCTGCCCCGCGAGGTGCACCCGTACTTCGTCGGTACCCAGGCGCACCCGGAGTTCCGGTCACGGCCGGCCCGGGCCCATCCGCTCTTCGCCGGGCTCGTCGCCGCAGCGCTTGCGGTCAAGGGGATCGCGGTGCACGACGTCGACGTCGACGTGGCCGACCCGGCGACCGCCGGCGCAACGCTCACCACTGCCGCACCCCGGTTGTGAGCGGCTCGGCCGCCGTCGCCGACGAGCCGGGCGACCTGACCGTCACCTCCTCCGAACGGGTCCACGACGGCCTGGTGTGGGACGTGCGGCGGGACACCGTCGAGCTCGGCGACGGCCAGACGGTGACCCGCGAGGTGCTGGTGCACACCGGTGCGGTCGGCATCGTGGCCCTCGACGAGGAGGAGCGGGTGCTGCTGGTCCGCCAGTACCGCCACCCAGTGCGGTCCTACCTCTGGGAGCCGCCGGCCGGGCTGCTCGACGTGGCGGGGGAGGACCCGCTGGTCACCGCCCGACGTGAGCTGGCCGAGGAGGCCGACCTGCGCGCGGACACCTGGCACGTGCTCGTCGACTTCTACAACTCGCCCGGCGGGTCTACCGAGGCCTTCCGCTGCTACCTCGCCCAGGACCTGCACGAGGTCCCCGAGGACGAGCGGCACGACCGGGATGGCGAGGAGCGGGCGATGCGACCGGCGTGGGTCCCGCTGGCCGACGCCCGCGACCTGGTGCTGGCGGGCAAGCTGCACAACCCGACGGCCGTCGCCGGGATCCTCGCGGCCGCCGCGGCCCGGGACGCCGGCTGGTCGACCCTGCGCCCCGCCGACGCGCCGTGGCCGCAGCGCTCACCCGGCCGGTGAGCCGGACGGCGTTGCCCCGGGCTCGGGGCTCCCGGATCAGCCGGTGACCGAGGTCGCCGGCGCCTCGGCATGGCGCAGGCCGAGCTCGTCGAGCTCCAGCGCGGCCAGCTCCCGGGTCGCTGCGGGGTCGCCGGCCTTCCAGCCGGTCACCACTTCCGGGCTCAGGCGGGAGAGGCGGCGCAGCGGCTGCCGGGCCAGCGCTCGTACGGCGAGCAGATCGGCGGAGGCGTGGCTGGACATCAGCCGCGATGCTGCGGTCGCCTCCACCACCCAGCCGACCCGCCGGGGCAGCCAGACGATCAGGATCAGCAGGATCGGGACCGCGGCGACCAGCACGCCGGCCAGCGTCGCGACCTGCTCGACGGCGTCCTGGTAGCTCTGGGCCGTGTCGGCCAGGCTCCGGCTGGTGGCCGCCAGGTCCCGGAACGGCTGGGCCAGTGTTCCGCCCACCAGCGGGGTGTCCGCCACGGACTCGGCCGCCCCGCGCAGCTTCCCGCCGATGTTGCGCGCCGAGTCCTCGGCCGCCCGGCCGGGCCCGGCCAGCTCGGCCACCCTGCCGTACGTCCCTCGACCGAGGCGGACGGCGAACCAGACCACGATCAGCACGAGGAGGTCGCCGAGCACCTGGTTGGCGAGCCGGAGGGGGCGGTCGGCGTAGAGCTTCATCTCCTCAACCTTCCCTGGGAGGTCGTGGCTAGACTCCCGGGGGCGCCGACAACGTCGTCGGCCCCCCATCGGCGGACGATGGCTAGTGAGCAAGGACGTTGATAGCCGTGAAGGTCGGCATCCCCCGCGAGGTCAAGAACCATGAGTACCGAGTGGCGATCACGCCCTCCGGTGTGAACGAGCTCACCCGGCACGGGCACGAGGTCTTCGTCGAGAAGGACGCCGGCGCCGGCTCCTCGATCGCCGACGCCGACTTCGAGGCCGCCGGCGCGCGAATCCTGCCCACGCCCGAGGACGTCTGGGGCACCGGCGAGCTGGTGCACAAGGTGAAGGAGCCGGTCGAGCAGGAGTACGACCGGATGCGGCCCGGCCAGACGCTGTTCACCTACCTGCACCTGGCCGCGTCCAAGCCGTGCACCGACGCGTTGCTGGACCGCAAGGTCACCGCGATCGCGTACGAGACTGTCGAGCTCCCCGACCGGTCCCTCCCGCTGCTGGCCCCCATGTCCGAGGTCGCGGGCCGGCTGGCGCCGCAGGTCGGTGCGGCCACGCTGATGCGCGCCGAGGGTGGCCGCGGTGTGTTGATGGGCGGGGTGTCGGGCGTCTACGCCGCGAAGGTGGTCGTCATCGGTGCCGGGGTGTCCGGCATGAACGCCGCGGCGATCGCGCTGGGCATGCAGGCCGAGGTGCTGCTGCTGGACAAGAACGTCGACCGGCTGCGGCAGGCCGACCGGATCTACCAGGGGCACCTGCAGACAGTCGCGTCCAACAACTACGAGATCGAGAAGGCCTGCCTGGACGCCGATCTGGTCATCGGTGCGGTCCTCGTGCCCGGTGCGAAGGCCCCGACCCTGGTCACCAACGAGCTGGTGTCGCGGATGCGCAAGGGCTCGGTGCTGGTCGACATCTCCATCGACCAGGGCGGTTGCTTCGAGGACTCCCGGCCGACCACGCACGACGACCCGACGTACATGGTGCACGACTCGGTCTTCTACTGCGTGGCCAACATGCCCGGGGCGGTGCCGCACACCTCGACGTACGCGCTGACCAACGTCACGCTGCCCTACGTGCTGGAGCTGGCCGACAAGGGGTGGAAGGACGCGCTGCGAGCTGACGCCGCCCTGGCACCCGGCCTGAACACCCACGGCGGGCGCATCACCTACGGGCCGGTGGCCGAGGCGCACGGCGCCGAGGTGCTCCCGCTCGAGGAAGTCCTGGCCTGATTTCGACTCCGAGCATGACCGGCACGCCGCTGGCCGAGGGGCTGCGGACCTACCTGGACCACCTCGCGGTCGAGCGGGGCCTGGCCCCGAACACGCTCGCCTCCTACCGGCGCGATCTGCGTCGTTACGTTGCTCACCTGCGCGGCCGTGGGGTCGACGAGCCGGACAAGGTCACCGAGCCCGACGTGCTGGCCTTCCTGGCGGTGCTGCGGGAGGGCGCCGCCGATCATCCGCCGCTGGCGGCGACGTCGGCGGCCCGCGCTGTCGTGGCGGTCCGCGGGCTGCACCGCTTCCTGCTCCGCGAGGGGCTGACCAGCGCCGATCCGGCGCGGGCGGTGCGCCCGCCGTCGCCGCCGAAGCGGCTGCCCAAGGCGATCACGGTGGAGGAGGTCGAGGCCCTGCTCGCTGCTTCCGGGGCCGACGAGACGCCGCGAGCCGTCCGCGACCGGGCGCTGCTGGAGCTGCTCTACGGCTCGGGCGCGCGCATCTCCGAAGCGGTGGGCCTCGACGTGGACGACCTGGACGTGGACTCGGGCTCGGTGCGGCTGCTCGGCAAGGGCAGCAAGGAGCGGGTCGTGCCGGTGGGGTCCTATGCGCGGGCCGCTGTCTCGGCCTACCTCGTGCGGGGGCGCCCGACGCTGGCAGCGGCCGGTCAGGGATCGCCGGCGCTGTTCCTCAACGCCCGCGGCGGGCGACTCTCGCGGCAGAGTGCGTGGACGGTGCTGCGCGCGGCGGCGGAGCGGGCCGGAATCACCAAGGCGATCTCCCCGCACACGCTGCGCCACTCGTTCGCGACCCACCTGCTCGACGGTGGGGCGGACGTCCGCGTCGTGCAGGAGCTGCTCGGGCACGCCTCGGTGACGACGACGCAGGTCTACACGCGGGTCACGGTGGAGCGGCTGCGCGAGGGGTACGCCACCGCGCACCCCCGCGCCCGCTGACCCGGCAACCGGGGGCGCCGCCGTACCCGCCTCGTCGGACAACCGCGGGCCCCCGCCGTACCGCCTCCTCGGGCGTAACGCGCGCCGCCGCCGTACCGCCTCGTCGGTCGTACGCGCGCCGGACCCGGTCGCTTCAGCAGGCGGGTGATCGCTTTAGCAGGCGCACACACCTGCTGAAGCGATCACCGGACTGCCATACGTGGTCGACTGTGGGGAACCCGGCGGCGGGGTCAGGGGGCGGCGAAGAAGCGGGGGGAGCCGTCGGCCGGTGCGGTGAGGCCGTCCAGCGCCGTGGCGGCAGCGCCGGCCGGGCCGGTCGGGCAGACCAGGTCGCGGTCGACGGTGTCGGTCCACCACTGCGCCAGTACCACCGGACCGCCCTGGAAGGACGGTTCGGTGCAGCGCGAGAGCGCGACGGCCCGGCTGCGCGGCCCGGCGGTGTGCCACTCTGGCAGCCCCCACCGCGGCGACCCGAGGATGTCGGGCCACTGCAGGGTCGTGGAGTAGAACCCGGGGGAGACGCCGGCGTCCTGGTAGGCCCGGACGATGCCACGGACCAGCGCCCGGTTGGCCAGCCGGTCCTTCGACCACGGTCGGATCGAGTAGTGCTCGACGTCGATCCAGACGTGCGGGACGCTGAGGCCGGCCGACGCGAGGCGGCGTAGGTTGTAGCGGCCTTCCTGGTAGCCGACGTTGCGCAGCTTCGACCGGAGGGTGCGCCCCGCGTACGGCCCGCGCTGGCCGTGGCCGGCGAGCTGCCGAGCGGTGGGCCAGGTGGCAACGGCGTACGCCGCGACCGGCAGGTCACGCTCCCGCGCCCAGTCGACCTGGGTGCCCAGACACGGGTTCGGGGTGAAGGCCGGACCGTTGGTGAGCCCGATCACGACGAACTGGGCGCGCGCCGAGGGCATCGGCAGGCCTAGTGAGCGCCGCGACGGGATGCCCAGGCCCACCGGGCACTGCGGCCACGACACGTCGCCGCCGACGACCGGGCCGCGCCTCGTCGTCGCTGCACCGGAGGTGGTGGCAGCCAGCGGGACCAGGCCCACCGAGACGAGCAGGGCGAGGGCGGCGGCGATGACGGCAGAGGTCAACGTGGACGTACGCAAGGATCGAGGCACGGGGGGAGTCTCGGCACTCGAGCCGGTCACCCCGAGCGACTTTGCCCAACCGGGAGAGAACTCCGGGGGCACCCGGCGTGGCGGCTTCGTCCCCGCAGGCACCGTGCCTACTCTCGGTCGCGAAGGTCGGTACGGCGACAGGCCGACGAGTCGACAAAAGAGGACGCAACGTGACCACACAACCGATCGTCCCCTCGACGGACGCTGCGGTGCCGGAGATCTCCCTGTCCGAGGACGCACCGTCGATCGTGGCGCCGAGCGTCACCGTGGGGAGCAACCGGCCCATCGGGCCGACCGGGCGACCGATGCCGCTGTTCCCCGAGCCGTCCCCCCGGGAGACCCACGGACCGGCCCGGATCATCGCGATGTGCAACCAGAAGGGCGGCGTCGGTAAGACGACGACCACGATCAACCTGGGTGCCTCGCTGGCGGAGTTCGGGCGCAGGGTGCTGCTGGTGGACTTCGACCCGCAGGGGTCGCTGTCGGTCGGTCTCGGCGTAAACCCCTACGACATCGACCGCAGCATCTACAACCTCATCCTCGAGCGGGACACGGCCTTCGAGGACGTGGTCGTCAAGACCAACGTGCCAGGCATGGACCTGCTGCCGAGCAACATCGACCTCTCCGCCGCGGAGGTCCAGCTGGTCAGCGAGGTCGCCCGCGAGCAGGTGCTGACCCGCGCTCTCGCGCCGGCCGTCGCCGAGTACGACGCGATCATCATCGACTGCCAGCCGTCGCTGGGGCTGCTGACGGTCAACGCGCTCACCGCCGCGCAAGGCGTGATCATCCCGATGGAGTGCGAGTTCTTCGCCCTGCGCGGCGTCGCGATGCTGGTCGAGACGATCAAAAAGGTGCAGGACCGGATCAACCCCGACCTCATCATCGACGGGCTGCTCGCGACGATGTACGACCCGCGCACCGTGCACTGCCGCGAGGTGCTCGCCCGGCTGGTCGAGGCCTTCGATGAGCAGGTGTTCCACACCGCGATCAGCCGCACGGTTCGCTTCCCGGAGACCACGGTCGCCGGGGAGCCCATCACCACCTTCGCCACCAACTCCGGCGGCGCCTATTCCTACCGTCAGCTGGCGAAGGAGGTGCTTGCCCGATGCCCGGCTATGTGAGCCCGTCGGCTGGCCCGAACGGGACCGGCGCGACCGAGGACGACAACGGCGAGCCGACGGCGCAGGTGCGCCGGCTGCGGCCCGCTGCGGCCCGCACCTCGGGTCGCGAACGCCACGACGAGAAGATCACCGTGTACGTCAGCGGCGACGAGCTGGTCGCGGTCGAGCAGGCCCGGCTGGTCCTGCGCGCCGAGCACGGTGTGGCCATCGACCGAGGCCGGCTGGTCCGGGAGGCGATCGCCGAGATGCTCATCGACCTGGACCAGCACGGCGAGGACAGCGTGGTCGTGCAGCGTCTCCGCGGTGCCTGACCCGGCGTGACCGACCTGGACTACCGTTCTGGGGTGACCGAGGCCCCCGGGCGTGATGACGCTGAGCCACCTGAGCCTGCGGCGTTCCACGTCGACCTCGGTGAGTTGTTCGAGGGGCCCTTCGACCTGCTGCTCCGGCTGATCGCCAAGCACAAGCTCGACGTCACCGAGGTGGCGCTGTCCAAGGTCACCGACGAGTTCATCGCCTTCATCCGCGGCAAGGGCGCCGAGTGGGACCTCGGTCAGGCCACCGAGTTCCTGGTCGTGGCGGCCACGTTGCTCGACCTCAAGGCCGCCCGGCTGCTGCCCAGCGGCGAGGTCGACGACGAGGAGGACCTGGCACTGCTGGAGGCCCGCGACCTGCTCTTCGCCCGGCTGCTGCAGTACCGCGCGTACAAGCAGGTGGCGGCGGTCTTCGCCGGCCGGATGGCGGTCGAGGCCGGGCGCTTTCCCCGGTCGGTGTCCCTGGAGCCGGCCTTTGCCGGGCTGCTGCCCGAGGTGCTGCTGGGCATCGGGGCGCAGGAGTTCGCCCTGCTCGCGGCGCGGGCGCTGGCCCCCAGACCAGTGCCCACCCTCTCGGTCGATCACCTGCATGCACCGGCGGTCAGCGTCCGCGAGCAGGCCGCGATCCTGGTCGGGATGCTGCGCCGGTCGCGCACGAGCACCTTCCGCGCCCTGACGGCGGACTGCGAGGGGACCCTGCTCGTGGTGGCCAGGTTCCTGGCGCTGCTCGAGCTGTTTCGCGAGAGCGCGGTCACCTTCGACCAGGTGTCGCCACTCGGCGAGCTGCACATCCGCTGGACCGGCACCGACGACGGCGAGATCGAGGTGGACGACGAGTTCGACCA
>JBBQSN010000149.1:0-8210 GCA_038213835.1 Actinomycetales bacterium | reverse complement strand
GAGCGAGCGAACCATCAGGCACAGCGCGCACGCCACGGCGAGGGACGAGCCGTGAGCGAGCGGAGCGAGCGAACCATCAGGCACAGCGCGCACGCCACGGCGAGGGACGAGCCGTGAGCGAGCGTTCGGGCCACCGGTGGCACTCGCGTACGCTCGCGGGGTGCCCTCGACCACCACGTCACCGCCGACGTCTGACCGGACGTCGAGCGCCGAGGCCACGTCGGTGACGACGCCTGGCGCACGGTCGGTGGCCCTGGTGACCCTGGGCTGCGTGCGCAACGAGGTCGACTCCGAGGAGCTCGCCGGACGCCTCGCCGACGCCGGCTGGACCCTGGTCGAGGACGCCGCGGACGCCGACGTCGCGGTCGTCAACACCTGCGGCTTCGTCGCGCAGGCCAAGAAGGACTCCGTCGACGCGCTGCTCGAGGCGTCCGACCTCAAGGACGGCACCACCCACCGCACCAGAGCCGTCGTCGCCGTCGGCTGCCTGGCCGAGCGCTACGGCACCGAGCTGGCCGACCAGCTGCCCGAAGCCGACGCCGTGCTCGGCTTCGACTCCTACGCCGACCTGTCCGGCCACCTCGACGCGATCCTGAACGGCGACAAGCCGGCCTCGCACGTGCCGCGCGACCGGCGCACCCTGCTCCCGCTCAGCCCGTCCGCGCGGCAGGGCGCCTCGGCCGGTGTCGCCGTCCCCGGTCACGCGGTCGCCGCCCCCCTCGACCAGCCGACCGACCTCCCCGCCGGGCTGGCGCCCGCGTCCGGGCCGCGGGTGATCCGGCGCCGGCTCGACGGCCGGCCCTGGGCGCCGCTCAAGCTCGCCTCCGGCTGCGACCGTCGCTGCACGTTCTGCGCCATCCCCGCCTTCCGCGGCTCGTTCCTGTCCCGTCGTCCCGCCGAGGTGCTTGACGAGGCGCGCTGGCTGGCCGACCAGGGCGTGCGGGAGATCTTCCTCGTCAGCGAGAACTCCACCTCGTACGGCAAGGACCTCGGCGACATCCGGCTGCTGGAGACGCTGCTGCCGGAGCTGTCGGCGATCGAGGGCATCGACCGCGTCCGGGTGTCGTACCTGCAGCCCGCCGAGGTGAGACCCGGTCTGCTGGAGGCCATCGCGCAGACGCCCGGCGTCGTGCCGTACTTCGACCTGTCGTTCCAGCACAGTGCGCCCGAGGTGCTGCGGCGGATGCGGCGCTTCGGCGGCACCGAGCCGTTCGTCGAGCTGGTCGAGCGCGTCCGGGCCCTGGCGCCCGAGGCCGGCATCCGCTCGAACGTCATCGTCGGCTTCCCCGGCGAGACCGAGGACCAGCTGGCTGACCTGCACGACTTCCTCGAGCGCGCCCGGCTCGACGTCGTCGGCGTCTTCGGCTACTCCGACGAGGACGGCACCGAGGCCGAGGGCCTCGACGGCAAGCACGACGCCGGCACGATCGCCGAGCGGCTGCGGGCCACCACCGACCTGGTGAGCGAGCTCACCGACCAGCGGGCCGAGGAGCGGATCGGCCACGAGGTGGTCGTCCTGGTCGAGGAGATGGACGAGGACGGCGTCCCCGTCGGACGGGCCGAGCACCAGGGCCCCGACGTCGACGGCAGCACCTCGTTGGTGGGTGAGCGGGCCGAGGACCTGTCGGTCGGCGACCTGGTCACCGCCGTGGTCACCGGGTCGCAGGGCGCGGACCTCGTGGCCGAGCCGCCCATGGCCGCGTCGTGAGCGCCGCCGCACCCGCCAGCACGACCCCCAGCAACTGGAACCTGCCGAACGCACTGACCGTGCTGCGGGTCCTGCTGGTGCCGGTGATGGGCGTGCTGCTGGTCCACGACGCCGGGCAGGACCCCTGGTGGCGCCTCGGTGCCCTGGGGGTCTTCCTCATGGCCATCGCCACCGATCGGGTCGACGGCGAGCTCGCCCGCCGGATGGGCCTGGTCACCGACTTCGGCAAGATCGCCGACCCGATCGCGGACAAGGCGCTGGTCGGGACGGCTCTGGTCCTGCTGTCGGTGCTGGGTCTGCTGCCGTGGTGGGTCACCGTGCTGGTGCTCGGCCGCGAGCTCGGCATCACCCTGATGCGGTTCGTCGTCATCCGGCACGGGGTGATGCCCGCCGGCCGCGGCGGAAAGCTCAAGACCGTCCTGCAGTCGATCGCCCTGGGGTTCTTCCTGTTCCCCACCGAGATCTGGCTCGGCACCTGGGCGGTCGTGATCGGCTGGGTGGTGATGGCCGCCGCCGTGCTCGTCACGCTCGTGACCGGCGTCGACTACGTGCTGCAGGCCGTCCGGATGCGCGGCGGCTCGGACCGCACGGCGGCCAAGCAGGCGGCGCGCGAGACCCGGGCGTGAGCGACCCGCGCCGGCCCGGTGCGGGACCTGCGTCCCTGGACGACCTCGCCCGCGAGGTCGTCACCCTCGCCGTCTCCCGCGGGGTGACGCTCGGCACGGCCGAGTCGCTCACCGCCGGACTGGTCTGCGCCACCCTCGGCGCGGTGCCCGGCGTCTCGGCCGTCCTGCGTGGCGCAGTGGTGGCGTACACCTGGGAGACCAAGCAGGCGCTCCTGGGCGTCGAGCCCGAGATGCTCCACGCCGTCGGCGCGGTCAGCGAGCAGGTGGCGGCCCAGATGGTGGCCGGCGCCCGTCGCGCGCTCGGCGCCGACCTCGCCGTCTCGACCACGGGCGTGGCCGGTCCGGGCCCGTCCGAGGGCGTCCCCGCCGGGACGGTGTACCTCGCCGTGCAGGACGTGCGGGGCGGTGATGCACAGGTCTGCCGGCTCGAGCTGGACGGCGACCGGCAGCAGGTGCGCGAGGCCGCGACGGTGACGGCGCTCGAGCTGCTGTTCACCCGTCTGAGCGAGTGGGAGCGCAACCCCGATCACGTGCGGTGACCACCCTCCGCGGGGCCCGGGGGTTCTCCCTAGAACTCAGCTCGAAACCCCCCGAACCGGACAGAACGTGGCTAGGTTCCGGAGCAGCCGGCAGAGACCGCTGGGGTCTTGGGGGAGCCGGTGGACGAGGGAGACGAACGTGACCAGCTCAGCGCGCAAGGCACTGTCGGTGCTCGCCGCCGCGGCCCTGACCGGCTCGATGGCGCAAGCGGCTACAGCCGCAGCCCCCGGGCTCGCCCCTCTGACCACGGCGAGCTCGTCGGCCGTCGCGGGCAGCTACATCGTCATGCTGAAGAACGGCGTGTCGACGAGCAGTGCCCAGGACGCCACCAAGCGGGCCTCGGGCTACGGCGGCAAGGTCTACCGGCAGTTCCCGGCGCTGAAGGGCTACGCGGCCCAGCTCGACGCCGGTGAGCTCGCCAAGGTCCGCACGGACCCGTCGGTGGCCTACGTGGAGCAGGACCGGGTGGTCTCGCTCAGCGCCACGCAGAGCAACGCGACCTGGGGCCTGGACCGGATCGACCAGCGCAACCTGCCGCTGAGCACCACCTACACCTACACGCCCACCGGCGCCGGGGTGAAGGCGTACGTCATCGACACCGGCATCCTGACCTCCCACCAGCAGTTCTCCGGACGCACCGCGGCCGGGTACTCGGCCATCAACGACGGTCGCGGCACCACCGACTGCAACGGGCACGGCACTCACGTCGCGGGCACCGTCGGCGCCACCACCTACGGCGTCGCCAAGGGCGTCACGCTGATCCCCGTCCGGGTCCTGGGCTGCAACGGTTCCGGCACCAACGCGGGTGTCATCGCCGGCATGGACTGGGTCGCGAACAACCGATCCGGCCCCTCGGTCGCCAACATGTCGCTCGGCGGCGGCGCCTCGCAGGCCACCGACGACGCGATCGCGCGGATGACCTCACGCGGCATCACCGTCGTGGTCGCGGCGGGCAACGAGAACCAGAACGCGTGCAACGTCTCCCCTGCCCGCGCTCCGTCGGCGATCACGGTGGGCTCGACCACGCGCACCGACGCCCGGTCCTCGTTCTCCAACTTCGGTTCCTGCGTGGACGTCTTCGCGCCGGGCAGCGACATCACCTCAGCCTGGTACACCTCGACCACAGCGACGAACACGATCTCGGGCACGTCGATGGCCTCCCCGCACGTGGCCGGCGTCGCCGCCCTGTACCTGCAGGGCGACCCGAGCGCCTCGGCCACGACGGTGACGAACGCGATCACCGGCACGTCCACCACCGGCGTGGTGACCGGGGCCGGCAGCGGCTCCCCGAACCGCCTCGTCCACTCGCTGCTCAGCGGCGGTGGCACCCAGCCGCCGCCCACCGGCGGCGCCTGCTCCACGACCGTGGGTGGCTCGGTGAGCTCACGCACGGAGGTGCAGGCGGTCTCCTTCACCACCACCGCATCGGGCACCCACACCGGTTGCCTGACCGGTCCGTCCGGCACCGACTTCGACCTGTACCTCGACAAGTGGAACGGGTCCTCCTGGGTGGAGGTGGCCGCGGGCGAGCGTTCGTCCTCGACGGAGAACGTCACCTACAACGGCACCGCGGGCCAGTACCGCTGGACCGTGTACGCCTACAGCGGCTCGGGCACGTACTCCCTGAAGTACGGCAAGCCGTGACCTGAGCCCCGACGCGACGTGCGGCCCGGGGAAGGGCGGCTCCACCCCGCCAGCACCCCCAGGACGTCAGGCCGCCCGGGTGAGACCGGTCAGACCCTGCACCCGCCCCGCGGGAGCAGGGTCTGACTGCTCTGTCGGGGGACGGGCGGAACACCCGCCCCCCGCGGGGAGTTGAGCAGGGCATGAAGGACGGGACGACGGT
This sequence comes from Actinomycetales bacterium, assembly GCA_038213835.1. GTDB lineage: Bacteria > Actinomycetota > Actinomycetes > Actinomycetales > CAWJMD01 > JBBQSN01. The sequence continues at coordinate 3,490 of JBBQSN010000149.1, read as the reverse complement.
GCGACAGCCCGGGACGCTCGTGGGCCGGTCGGTGCCCCGACCGGGTCACCGACCCCCCACTCCCGCGCGCCCGTCGGTGGCCGCGGGTACGGTTGGAACACTGGAACGGGGACGACGCCACCAACCCGCGGCGCCCGCCCCCTCGGCGCAGCAGCGGAAGGGAGGTCGCCCGGTGGTCGTGCTACGACGCGAGATCGGCGACGTCCTGCGCGGAGCGCGCCAGCGGCAGGGCCGCACGCTGCGTCAGGTCTCCGGCCAGGCCCGGGTCTCCCTCGGGTACCTCTCCGAGGTCGAGCGCGGTCAGAAGGAGGCCTCCTCCGAGCTGCTGGCCTCCATCTGCGGGGCCCTGGAGGTGCCGATGTCCGTGGTCCTGCGCGAGGTGAGCGAGCGGGTGGCGGTGGCCGAGGGCGTCGTCGTCCCCGACACCGTGCCGGCCGACCTCGGACACGCCTTCCCGGACGAGCTGCCCGAGGGGTTCGGCGACGAATCGACCCACCTGCTGCGCGTCGGCTGAGGCCCCCGCGGCCACCAGCGGTCCGGAAGGTCAGCCCAGCCGGCGTGCCGCCAGCATCCGGCGCAGCGTGTCGGTCCCGGTCAGCAGGTTCTGCCGCACGAAGGGGTGGGTCCCGGTGGCCGTGGCCAGGGCGAGCGCCCGGTCCAGGAAGGCCTCGTCGCCCACCGCGTAGGGGAACAGCAGCCGGATCAGACCGCCACCGGTGAGCATGCCGCCGGAGGCGAGGTCCGGCAGGGCGTCGAGGTAGCGGTCGGCGTAGGGCTCCAGCAGCTCGACCTGGCCGGGGCGCCAGAACAGGCCGCCGAGCTGGATCAGCGGCTGGCCCATCGGCACCGTGCGGTCCACCATCAGCGCGGACCACACCTCCTGCTTGGACGTCGCGTCGGGCTGCGCGGCCCGCACCCCGAGGGCCCGCACCCAGGACTCGGGGTCCGGGTCCGCCTCCTGCAGCGCCGTCACCGCCGCCTGGTCGTGGTCGCCCAGCTCGGCTCGCCGGGCCAGCACCCGCCATGCCAGGTCGACGTCGTCCCGGCCGGCCTCCTGCAGCGCGGCCAGGTGCTCCGGACCCGACGCCGACGCGGCCAACGCCCGCAACGCCGGGGTGCGCAGCTCAGGCTCGCCGGTGAGAGCCGCTGCGGTGGAAGCGATCCGGGAGAGCAGGGCGTCCACGCCGTCCCGCGGCGCCCACTGTTCCGCGGTGCGCACCGCGAGCACCAGCAGCGTCTCGGCGACCAGCGGGCTGCGCTCGGTCGCCAGCGCACCGGTGAGGGCGCCGACGACGTCCGCGGCTCCGACCTCGCCCTTGACGAGCATGTCCCAGGCGGTCGCTGCGGCCAGCGCCCTCGACAGCGGGTCCGGCAGCTGACCGGCCCGGTCGAAGAGCAGCCGGGTCGAGTCGGGGTCGGTCCGAACGGCGGCGAAGGTGAGGTCGTCGGCGTTGAGCAGGTGCAGGTCGGCCTGCGGGAGGTCGACCGGCGTGCTGGTGCCGTCGGTCTCCACCGCGGTCGTGCCGACCTCGACCAGCCCGTCGCCGGAGACGCTGAAGCTGCGGACGTCGAGCCGGTGCGATCGCGGCGGCAGGTCGTCGGGGGAGTCGACCTCGAGCGCGCCGTCGACCAGCCGGATCGTGTCGGTGCCCGCGCGATCGAGCCAGGCGGTGGTCCAGCTGGTCAGGTCGCGGCCCGCCGCCCCGCCGACGGCGGCCATCAGGTCGTCCAGGGTCGTGCTGCCCCAGCGGTGGTCGCGGAAGTAGGCGCGCAGCCCGGCGACGAAGGCATCCTCGCCGACGAAGGCGGACAGCTGCCGGAGCACGCTCTGGCCCTTGGAGTAGGTGATCGCGTCGAAGTTGGCCATCGCCTGCGCGACGTCAGGGACCTCGCCCCGGATCGGGTGCGTGCCCGGCCCCATGTCAGCGCGGTAGCCCTCGAGCTTGGACTGGACGAGGGCGCCGGCCCACGCGTCGTCGAAGCGCGTGGCACCCACGGCCGACCAGCTCTGGGCCCAGGAGGCGAACGCCTCGTTCAGCCAGAGGTCGTCCCACCAGAGCATGGTGACCATGTCGCCGAACCACATGTGCGCCATCTCGTGCAGCAGGATCGAAGCCCGCTGAGCCCTTTGCGCGTACGTGGGCGAGGAGCGGAAGAGCACGGCGTCGGTCCAGGTGACGCAGCCCCAGTTCTCCATCGCCCCACCGAGGTTGGGGACGAACACCTGGTCGTAGCGACGCTGCGGGAACGGCAGGTCGAACTGCTCCCCGAACCACGCCAGCCCCTGCGCGGTGAGGTCGAACAGCTCGTCGGCATCGCGCTCGAGGAACCGGGCGAGGGACTGGCGGGCGTACAGCCCGAGGTCGTACCCGTCGCGCTCCCGACGCAGCTCGACGAACGGCCCCGCGTTGACCACCACGACGTACGTGGACAGCGCCGGGGTGTCCGGGAAGTGCCAGACGCGCGCTGCGCCGAGGTCATCGGTCGCCGGCTCGACCGTCTCGGGGGCTGTGCACGACGCCACCGTCCACGACTCCGGGGCGGTCACCGTGAACCGGTGCGGCGCCTTGAGGTCGGGCTGGTCGAAGCAGGCCCAGACCCGGCGGGCGGCGTCCGGCTCGAAGGACGTCCAGACGTAGACGAACTTGTCGGACGGGTCGACCGTGCGCAGCACGCCGGTTCCGGTTCCGGTGTCGTCCTGCGCCGCGACCACCTCGAGGACGTTGTCCGCCTCGAGGTCCGGCAGCGGGATGCGTCCGCCCTCGATGGTGGTCAGGTCGAGGTCGCGGCCGTTGAGCGTGGCGCGCGAGACACCGGCGACGCAGTCCACGAAGGTCGAGGCCCCCGGCCGCGAGCAGGTGAAGGTGATGGTCGAGACCGAGCGCAGCCAGGGCCCCTCGAGCAACCCGGTCAGGTCGACGGCGATGTCGTAGCGGCCCACTCGCACCAGCTCTACACGCGCACGGGCCTCGGACAGGGTCAGGCTCAGGGGTTCGACCATCCGCACACCGTAACCAGCCGCGCCGTCACGAGCTGCTGCGGTCGCCGGGCTCAGCCGGGCGGGTCCACCCAGGTGACCAGCTGCAGCACCACCCCGTTCGGGTCGGTGACCTGCAGGTACCGCTCGCCCCACGGCTCGGTGGTGGCCGGTGTCGTGAGCTCGACCCCCTCGGCCACGAGCCTGGACTGCTCGGCGTCGACGTCGTCGACCACCAGCGCGACCAGCAGGCCGTCGGCGTGGCCGGCGGCCGAGGCGGGGGTGAACGTGGACAGGCCGACCCGCAGGTAGATCAGGGTGAACCCGACGTCGGGTCGGGAGAGCGAGACGAAGCCGTCGGCCTCCATGTCGGTGCCGAAACCGAGGTGGCGGCGGGCGAAGTCGGCCGAGGCCTGCGGGTCGGTGACGTTGAGGGACACGGCGGACGCGGTGACGAGCACGGGGTCTCCTATCGATCAATGTACGGTGTACGGGGTTGATCGAGAGTACCGC
>JBBQSN010000148.1:0-8562 GCA_038213835.1 Actinomycetales bacterium | reverse complement strand
GCTCGTGCACCTGGCGCTCGCCCGCGGGCAAGGCGGTGCACGTCGAGTCGACCCGGATGGTGTCGTTCGACCACCGCAGCATCGCGGCGATCGAGTACGTCGTGCGCGTCGTCGACGACACCACGCGCGTCACGGTGCAGTCCGAGCTGGTCGCGAACGAGGACCAGCCTCCGCAGTCCAAGGACCCTCGGGTGGCGGCGGCGCTCGCCGAGGTGCTGGAGCCGGTGCACCACGAGCACTCCGAGCGCGCGGCCCTGCTCGTGCACCGCACCCGACGCAGCGAGCTGACGATGGCCGCCGGCATGGCGCACGTGGTCGAGGCGCCGGGGCGGATGGCGGTGGAGACCGACTCCGGCGACGACTGGGCCCGCACCACGATCACGTGCGAGCTGCAGCCCGGGCAGCGGCTGCGGATCGTCAAGTACATCGCCTACGGGTGGTCCAGCCTGCGCTCGCGACCGGCCCTGCGCGACCAGGTGGCGGCTGCGCTCAGCTCGGCCCGGTACACGGGGTGGGACGGTCTCATCGAGGACCAGCGGGCCTACCTGGACGCGTTCTGGGACGGCGCCGACGTCGAGGTCGAGGGCGACGCCGAGATCCAGCAGGCGGTGCGGTTCGCGCTCTTCCACGTCCTGCAGGCCAGTGCCCGCACCGAGCGACGGGCGATCGCGGGCAAGGGTCTCACCGGCCCGGGGTACGACGGCCACGCGTTCTGGGACACCGAGACCTTCGTCCTCCCGGTGCTGACGTACACCGTGCCCCACGCCGCGGCCGACGCGCTGCGCTGGCGCGCCTCGACGCTCGAGCTCGCCCGTGAACGGGCCGCCCAGCTGGACCTGCAGGGTGCGTCGTTCCCCTGGCGCACGATCCGCGGCCAGGAGTGCTCGGCCTACTGGCCGGCGGGCACTGCCGCGTGGCACGTGAACGCCGATGTCGCAGCTGCCTTCGAGCGCTACCGCCTGGTCACGGGCGACCACTCGCTGGAGGAGGAGTGCGGCCTCGAGGTCCTGGTCGAGACCGCCCGGCTGTGGATGTCGCTGGGGCACCACGACCGCCACGGCGTCTGGCACCTCGACGGCGTCACCGGGCCGGACGAGTACACCGCCGTCGTGCGCGACAACGTGTTCACCAACGTGATGGCGGCGCACAACCTGCGGTGCGCGGCCGCGGCCAGCCAGCGGAACCCCGACCTGGCTGCCGGGCTCGGCGTGGACCACGAGGAGATGGCGTGCTGGCGCGACGCCGCCTCCGCGGCGCACATCCCGTACGACACCGAGCTGGGGGTGCACGAGCAGTCGGCGGGCTTCACCACGCTGCAGGAGTGGGACTTCGACCACAACACCCAGTACCCGTTGCTGCTCAACGAGCCCTACGTGCGGCTCTACCCGGCGCAGGTGATCAAGCAGGCCGACCTCGTCCTGGCGATGCAGATGCAGGGGCACCTGTTCTCGCCGGAGCAGAAAGCCCGCAACGTCGACTACTACGAGCGGCGCACCGTGCGCGACTCGTCGCTGTCGGCGTGCACGCAGGCGGTGATGTGCGCCGAGGTCGGCCACCTCCAGCTGGCCCACGACTACGCCTACGAGGCCGCGATGGTCGACCTGCGGGACCTGCACCACAACACCAAGGACGGCCTGCACATGGCCTCCCTCGCCGGCACCTGGACCGCCCTGGTGCAGGGCTTCGGCGGTCTGCGCGACGACGAGGGCGTCCTGGCCCTGGACCCCGCCCTCCCGAACGGCATCACCCGGCTCCGGTTCCGGTTGCGCTGGCACGGCGTCCGCCTCACCGTCGACGTCACGCACGAGCAGGTGAGGTACACCCTGCGCGACGGACCGGACGGCACCCTGACCCTGCGGCACGCGGGCGAGGACATCGAGATGGGGACGCACGAGCCCGTGACCCGGCCGCTGGTCCTGCGAGAGCCCTTGCTGCCGACGCCCCAGCAGCCACCCGGCCGGCGGCCCGCGAGCCGCGCCTCGTGAGCGGAGCACCGCACGTCCGGTGGGGTGGGCCCGCCGGGTCGTGACCTGGCTGCGTCCCGGTACGGTGGACACTGGTGTGCCGGGAAGTCTGGTCGGCGGTTCGTTTCCTGCTGCCCGCTCGAGAGGTCGTCCCGATGAATGATCCTGCTCCCACCCAGCCCCTGCTGTCCCGCGGTTCCTGGCCGGAGGCCCAGCGGATCGCGACGCTGCTGCGGCGGGAGACGGTGGGAGGCGTGCTGCTGCTCGTCGCCACCGTGCTGGCGCTGGCTGCCGCGAACTCGCCGCTGGCCGGCACCTACGAGTCGGTGCGCGACCTCAGGGTGGGGCCTGAGGCGCTGCACCTCGACCTCACCCTCGGCACCTGGGCCGCGGACGGGCTGCTGGCGATCTTCTTCTTCGTCGTCGGCCTCGAGCTGAAGCGGGAGTTCGTCGCCGGAGACCTGCGGGACCCGCGACGGGCCGCGCTGCCGGTCGCGGCCGCGGTGGGAGGAATGGTCGTGCCCGCCCTCGTGTTCGTCGCCGTGAACGCCGGCACCGACGCCGTCCAGGGGTGGGCCGTCCCCGTCGCGACCGACATCGCCTTCGCGCTGGCCGTCCTGGCGGTGGTCAGCAGCCACCTGCCCCTGGCCCTGCGGACGTTCCTGCTGACCCTGGCCGTCGTCGACGACCTCTTCGCCGTCACGATCATCGCGGTGTTCTTCACCGCCGACCTCGCTGTCGTCCCCCTGCTCCTGGCCCTGCTGCCGTTGGCCCTGTTCGGCTGGCTGGTGCAGCGCAGGATCCGCACCTGGTGGGTGCTGGTCCCGCTCGCCGTCGTGACCTGGGTCCTGGTGCACGAGTCCGGCGTGCACGCCACCGTCGCCGGGGTGCTCCTGGCGTTCACGGTGCCCGTGATGCGGTCGGAGGCGAACGGAGGCCCGGACGCCGGCCCGGGGCTGGCCGAGCACCTCGAGCACCGGATCCGACCGCTGTCGGCCGGGGTGGCGGTCCCGGTCTTCGCCTTCTTCGCCGCCGGCGTCACGATCGGGGGCCTCTCCGGGCTCGTCGACGCGCTGACCGACCGGGTGGCGCTGGGGATCATCCTCGGGCTGGTGGTCGGCAAGACCGTCGGCATCACCGGGGCGGCATGGCTGACCGCCCGGTTCACCCACGCGGACCTGGACCCTGGTCTGCGCTGGGTCGACGTGCTCGGCGTCGCCAGCCTGGCGGGCATCGGCTTCACCGTCTCGCTGCTGATCGGCGACCTCGCCTTCGGGGCCGACCCGGCGCGGCAGGACGCCGTCAAGATCGGCGTCCTGACCGGATCGGTGCTGGCCGGCGCCGTCGCCGCGGCCCTGCTCACCGCCCGCAACGCCGCCTACCGCCGGATCGAGGAGGCTGAGCAGGTCGACGACGACCAGGACGGTGTCCCGGACGTGTACGCCTGAGGCTGAGTCCGGACGGGCGAGCCAGGGGTGCCGCGCGGTGACCGGCGACGATGCCCGCGAAGACGTCGCCCCCGACCCTGCGCGGGTGTGAGGGCGGCAACCCGCGCCAGGGTCGGCGGTATCAGGGGATCGAGCGGGTGCCTCGTCCCAGTGAGGGGTGGCCGGGGTGCCGCCGCCGGTGACGAGGGGTGCCATGTTCCACGAGGTCGACGCCGCGCTGGTGCAGCTGATCAGGGACGAGGCGCTGGGGGAGTCCGACGTCCAGATCAGTCTCGACGTGCCGAACCGGCCCTGGTTCGCTGCGGTGCAGCAGCCCACGGTGAACGTGTTCCTCTACGACGTGCGCGAGAACCTCGCCCGGCGTGACGTCATGCACGAGCCGGTGCTGGACGAGGCCGGCCGGATCGTCGGACGCCGCCCGCCCGCGCTGCGGTACGACCTCTACTACCTGCTGTCGGTATGGGGGGCACCCGACCCGGCGCTGGAGCACCGGGTGCTCGCCGCGCTGCTCGTGGGCATCGGGAGGTACGACGTGTTCCCCGAGGACCGGGTCCCCGAGGAGCACCGCGAGCTCGGGCTGTGGCACCTCAGTGTCGCGAGCGGCATGAAGCGGATGATGCCCGGCAACTTCGGCGGCGAGATGAAGCTGCAGGCCGAGGTCGCGATCACGGTCCCGCTGCCGCCGCGGATCCCGCTGCCGGTGGGCCCGCCGGTCGACCGGCCGATGGACATCCGGATGAGCGGGTCAGGAGGTCAGCAGGAGCAGGTGCAGGGACGCCCGCCCGCGCCGGGTGATCCGAGAGCCGGTGACCCGAGAGCCGCTGGGGCGCAGGGTCAACCGGTGCCGAGGCAGTCGGGACCGCCCGGCACCGGCGACCCGTCACGGCAGCGCGAGCAGCTGGCCCGGGCCGTCGCGGCCGGTGGTCCCGGTGCTGGTGGTCCCGGTGCTGGTGGTCCTCAGGGGCCGCAGCGTCCGCCCGGAGCAGGGGCGCCGCCGGGGGTGCAGCGTCGGCCCGGTGCCGAGGGCCCTGCGGGGACGCAGCGGACGCCGAACCAGGACCCGATGGCGGTGCTCCGGTCGGCGCTGGCGCAGGCGGCGCAGGCCCAGGCCGCCCTCGCGCAGGCCCAGTCGCTCGTCGCCCGCGCCATGGCCGGTCCCGCCGCGCAGCCGCGGCGGCCTGCTGCACCGTCGGCCGGACCGCCTGCTGCACCGTCGGCCGGACCGCCTGCTCCACCCGCCGGACCAGCTGCTGCGCCGCCGGCTGCCCCGCCGCCCGCTACCCCGCCCGCTGCTCCGGCGTCGGAAGGTCCTGCGCCCGAGGGCTGATCGGGTCCTTCGGCCCTGGTGCCAGGATGGGTGGAGGTGCATCGTCGCAGCCATGGACACCACTGACACCGAGGCCGCAGCCCCCACGCTCGACCTGTCGCCGTCGCAGGCCTGGGCCCTGCTCCGCGAGAACCAGCTGGGCCGGCTCGCCGTCGTCACCGAGACGGGGCCGGACATCTTCCCCGTCACCTTCGTGGTCGATCGCGGCAGTGTCGTCTTCCGCACGGCGGCGGGCACCAAGCTGGACGCGTCCGACGGCAAGCAGGTGGCCCTGGAGGTGGACGGCGTGGACGCTGTCGAGGGCAGCGCCTGGAGCGTCGTGGTGAAGGGCGGGGCGCGCGAGGTGCTCGGCCTGCACGAGTCCCTCGACGCGCTGTTCCTGCCGCTCACGCCGCTCCACCCTGCGGCGAAGCCGCACCTGGTACGGATCGAGGTCACCGCCATCACCGGACGCTGGTTCCGCACCGTCTGAGGTCCGGCAGGCAGAAGACCGAAGGATCCGGGCCCCCACGAGGGCTCGGATCCTTCGGTCCTGGTGGATCTGCGTTCAGCGCAGGACGGGGAACCGCTGCACGATCGCCAGCTGCTCCCAGCGGTGGCCGAGCCCGAAGGTGTGTCCGGCGCCGGCGGCGGCCAGGCCGACCAGGACGATTGCGTAGACGAGGTGGTCCTCGATGAGGGGGTTGTTGACCATCGGCAGCACGGCGGTCCACATCAGCACCAGCAGCAGCGCACCGGCGGCGCCGGCGAAGCGCATCGCCACGCCGGCAAGGAGCGCGACGCCGATGCCGAGCAGGCCGACCATGAACAGGCAGTCAGCCCACGCCTGCCCGGCGATGGCCGTGTAGACGCCCGCGAACGGCCCCTCGACGCCGCCGAGGAAGCCAGCGGTGGGCGAGCCACCGGAGAGCCAAGGACCGCTCGGACGGGGTGGCGAAGCCGAGTCCGAACAGCTTGTCGACGAACGCCCAGAAGAAGACGAACCCGATCGCGATCCGGGTCACGCCCCAGACCCGGTCCGCCATGGAAGGACGCCCGAGGTCCGCGAGCTCGGGGTGCCCGATCCCGGGATGGGCCAGTCCCTGGTCCCGGGTGTCGGTGTCGCGGTGGATGCTCATGGCGGTCTCCTTCGCCGGTGGCCGCCGGCCCCGGTGTCCCGGGAAGGTCCGTGCGACCGCGTGGTCCTGTGCCTCGACGCAGGAGCCATCAAGGGCCGGCGAACCAGGCCGAGGTCTCAACCTCCCGGGACCTACGTCCCGGGTGGGCCTGACCGGTCGTCGCTGCCCTGGTGCACAGCGCTCCCGAGCACACGACCTGCGCCTGCTCGACGTCCTGGGTGCACACGGCGACGACCTCGCGCACCTGCACGTCGTGGCCGCGCACGCCCAGCGACCCGCTCGGCGACCTCGTGGGTGCTCCCGTGCCGGCTGGCGGACGCGACCAGCACCCTCATGGCGTCCGTCCTTCCTCGGTCCGGGCGCTCACGCCCGCTGGCCGGGACGACCCCGGGCCCCTCGCTCCAGGGTCGCCGCGAAGACCGCGGCCTGCGTGCGGCGCTCCATCCCCAGCTTGGCGAGCAGGCTGGAGACGTAGTTCTTCACCGTCTTCTCGGCCAGGAACATCTGGTCGGCGATCTGCCGGTTCGACAGGCCGTCGGCGATGTGCAGCAGCACCTTGCGCTCCTGGCCGGTGAGGTCGGTGAGCCGCGGGTCGTCCTGGGGTCCGGACCGCAGCCGGGCCATCACCTGGGCGGTCGTCGTGGGGTCGAGCAGCGACCCGCCGGCCGACACCGTCCGGATCCCGCGGACCAGGTCCGAGCTGCGGATGTCCTTGAGCACGTAGCCGGACGCCCCCGCGACGATCGCGGCGAAGAGCGCCTCGTCGTCGTCGAAGGAGGTGAGCACCAGCGCCTTGATGCTCGGGTCCTGGGACCGCACGTCGCGGCAGACCTCGATGCCGCTGCCGTCAGGAAGGCGGGCGTCGAGCACGGCCACGTCCGGACGCAGCGCCGGGATCCGGCGGCGCGCCTCCTCGGCCGAAGCGGACTCGCCCACGACCTCGATGTCCGGCTCGGCCTCAAGCAGCTGGCGCAGACCGGAGCGCACCAGCTCGTGGTCGTCGAGGAGGAAGACGCGGATGGTCACGCCTCCAGTCTGATGCCTGCCGGTCTCGGGCGGTACAGGACGAAGGTCCCGTCCGGCCGGGTCCTGGGTCCGTTCCCTCCTCGAGCCGACAGGCGCACGGTGGTAGGACCGCACCACCCGTCCCAGGAGGCAGATCCCCGTGAGCGCCGAGCACCCGACCGAGACCCGCACCATCCCCACGACCCGGGTGGTCCTCGGGTTCGACGGGTCCACGCCGGCCCGCACCGCGCTCGAGGCCGCCGTCCGGCACGCCCGGTGGCACCGGGTGCCGCTGCAGCTGCTGTGCGCGGTGGAGGTCAGCGACGCTCTGTCCACCCAAGCCTTCTCGAAGGTCGCCGAGGAGATGCTGGCGGCGACGGCGGACGCCATCCGGAACGGTCCCGACGCCCCCGAGGTGACCACGGCGCTGCGGTTCGGGTCAGCGGCGGCGGCACTGCTCGAGACGGAGCGTCCGGGCGACCTCCTGGTGGTGGGCACGCACGGGCACCGCCCGGTCGCACGGGTGCTGCTGGGTTCCACCAGCGTCTCGCTGGTCACGCACGCGCACGAGCCGGTCCTGGTGGTCCGGTCCGGGGCGGTCGGGCCGGAGGCCCCCGTCGTCGTGGGGGTCGACGGCTCGACCTCCTCGGTCGCTGCCGTCCGAACAGCGGCGGCCGAGGCCGACCACGCCGGCGTCTCCCTGCGGGCCGTCATCGCCGTGCCCCCGGTGGTGGACCCGATGGGGTTCACCAGCGGGCCCGACACCACCGAGATCGAGGAGGCGCAGGCCTTCGTCGCCGCGGCCCTCGCCGGGCTGCACGACCAGTACCCGGACCTCGTCGTCGAGCGGATGGTGAGCCAGACGCACCCGGTGATGGCGCTGGTCCGCGCGTCGCGGCAGGCGCGACTGCTGGTGCTGGGCAGCCGGGGCCTCGGCACGTTCCGCTCGCTGCTGCTCGGGTCGGTGAGCCGCGAGACGGTGCAGCGAGCCACCACCTCGGTGCTGGTCGTCCGGCCCACGGTGTCGCTGCCGGTGCCGCACCAGGTGCTGGCGGCGTCCCTCACCCGCTGAGCCGGCACCAGGGGTCGCGCCCGGACGTCGTTCCAGGGTGCTGCATCGGACGGGGCAGGCCCCGAAGAACTTCCGGGCGTGACCACTAGCATCGCGGGGTGGCAGAGCACGCTGAGGGCGTCCAGGGAAGGACCCGGGTCTCCGCCCTGTCACGCGTGGACCTCGACGACCTGCTCGCCGAGCTGCGCGACCGGGCCAGAGCGCTCCAGTCCGCCCACGAGCGGCTCTCGGCCCTGCTGGACGCCGTCGTCGCGGTCGCCTCCGACCTCGACCTGGCCGTGGTCCTGGACCGCATCGTCGCCACCGCGCGCCTGCTGTCACACGCCCGCTACGGGGCCCTGGGCGTGATCGGGCCGGACGCCCGGCTGGTCGAGTTCATCGTCCAGGGGATCGACGAACCCACGCGCGAGCGGATCGGGCACCTGCCCACAGGCGAGGGCGTCCTCGGCCTGCTCATCGAGGACCCGAGACCGCTGCGGCTGCACGAGATCGCCGAGCACCCGCACTCGGTCGGCTTCCCGGACCACCACCCGCCCATGCACGGCTTCCTCGGCGTCCCGATCCGCACCCGCGACTCGGTCTTCGGGAACCTCTACCTCACCGAGAAGCAGGGTGACGGGGACGGGCC
>JBBQSN010000147.1:0-8801 GCA_038213835.1 Actinomycetales bacterium | reverse complement strand
GCAGGACGGGCAGGACGGGCAGGACGGGCAGGACGGGCAGGACGGGCAGGACGGGCAGGACGGGCAGGACGGGCAGGACGGGCAGGACGGGCAGGACGGGCAGGACAATGGTGAAGACCGAGCCCACGCCGAGGGTCGACTCGACGTCGACCCGGCCTCCGTGGGCCTCGGCGATCGCGGACACGATCGACAGACCGAGCCCCGAGCCCTCGACGCCCCGGCCGGTCTCGGCCCGAGCGAAGCGGTCGAAGACCCGGTCGATCTCGGTCCCCGCGATGCCGACGCCCTGGTCGCGCACCCAGACGTGCGCGTGGGCGAGGCCGTCGGGCGAACCGTGCGCCGGGACCACCCGGCTGCCCAGCGCCACCGTGGTGCCGGGCTCGGAGAACTTGACCGCGTTGTGGCAGAGCTGGAGCACCGCCTGGGTGAGCCGCTGCGGGTCACCGGGCAGCCGCGCGTCGGCGAGGGCGTCCAGGTGCCAGCGCCGGTCCCCGAGCGCCCGCGCCTTGTCCAGGACCTCGTCGGTGAGGACGGCGAGGTCGACGATCCCGGGACGGACGAAGTCAGGACGGCGGGCCTTGGCGAGCAGGATGAGGTCCTCGACCAGCCGGCCCATCCGGTCGGTCTCGTCGAGCAGCATCGCCCGGGTCTCGCGCACCGCGTGCGGGTCGTCCGGGTCGAGCACCTGCAGGTGCCCGGACAGGATCGTCACCGGAGTGCGCAGCTCGTGGCCGGCGTCGGCGATGAACTGGCGCTGGGTCTCGAACGAGGTCTGGAGCCGGTCGAGCATCGCGTTGTAGGAGCGCGTCAGCTCGGAGACGTCGTCGTCGCCGCGCACCGGGATGCGCTCGGTCAGGTCGTCCTCGTCGATCCTCCCGGCCGCGTCGCGCAGCGCGTGCAGGGGGCCGAGGAGGCGTCCGGCCACGACCCACCCCACCAGACCCACGACGACCAGGGACCCGGCTGCGACCAGCGCGTACAGGCGCATCAGCTCGATCAGCTGGTCACGCTGCATGCCGATCGTGTGCCCGACCACGTAGGTGCCGGACGTGGGCTCCCCCTCCACGCCCACCTGGACGATCACCAGGCGCACCTGCCCGACGCCCGTCTCGACGTCGCTCAACTCGACGTCGGCGCCCGCCGGCACCTCACGCACGGCCGAGAGCACCGCGGGCTCCTGCTCGAGCTCGACCGGCCGCTCGCCACCCGGGTAGCCGTGCACGTCCCCGCCCAGCAGGGTCAGGCTGCTCTCGAAGGCGCCGGGGACGTTCCGCTGGAGCGCGACGGTGAGCAGCTGCTCCACGCTCGAGAACGGCTCACCGGTCTGCGGGTCGACACCGTTCGTGGCGAGCGCCTCGAACTCCCCGACCTCCTGGAGCAGGTCGGCGGTGACGCTGCCGTCCAACCGCTCCGCCTGGATCACGTAGGAGGTCGTGCCCGCGACCGCCATCCCGACCGCGCTGGTGAACAGCACCCAGGCCAGCACCTTGCCGCGCACCGACCAGGCGCGGCGCAGCGTCACGGACGACCGTCCAGCCAGCGCTCGACGGCGTCGACGCGGAGCCGGGTGGCCTCCGGCCAGCCCTCCTCCTGCACCCGGTGCGGGCCGGTGGCCAGCGACAGGAGCACCCCGGCGGTGCGGGGGCGCACCTCGGCCGGGTCAAGCGCGGCGTCGGTGGCCGCCAGCCAGTCGGCGCGCAGGGCCGACAGCCGCGGCGCACGCCCGGGCCGCAGCAGCTCGAGCACCTGGGCGTGGGCGAGCAGGCAGGCCAGGTCGTCGGCCCGCCGGCCCGGCCCCACCGAGTCGACGTCCAGGACGCCGCTCACCCGGTGCCCCGTCAGCAGCAGCTGGGCCTCGTACAGGTCGCCGTGGCACGGCTGGTCGGGGACCTGGTCGGTCGTGGCGGACCGGATCGCCTCGGCGAGGTCTCGCACCCGGTCGGCCTGGTCGGGCAGCGCGTGCCCCACGACGGAGGCGTAGTGCGCGGCCCCCTCGGTCCAGGACCGGCGCCGAGGCAGGTCCATGGCCGCGGTCGGGATGCCCGCGACCAGGTCCACCAGGGCCGGACCCGACGGCACCGGCCCGGCGCCGACCATCCGCTCGCGCATCGGGACGCCGTGCAGGGCCTCCAGGACGACGACGCCGTCAGTGGTCCAGCCCAGGCTGCGAGGCACCGGCAGACCCGAGCCGTGGAGCAGCCGGTGCCGCTCGTGCAGGTCCTGCACCCGGTGCGGCCGCAGCACCTTGAGGAACAGCCGGCCCCCTGGGACGTCGGCCTGGACGACGGCGCGACGGCGCGGGCGGTAGGCGCGCGTGCTGAGCCGGACGTCCTGCGGGAGGGCCGGTGCCCCGAACCGGGTCAGCAGGCCGGCGACCGCCACCGGGTCGCATGCGACGGCCAGACCGGGGAGCCCCGGGTCGAGGGGGAAGCGCCAGACCGCGACCTCACGCTCGCCGTCGGAGAGGTTGAGCACGCCCGGGGCGGCCGGCTGGTGGGCCGCCGACGGCAGCCCGGTGCTGGCGCCGAGGGTCTCGTCCTGCTCGCGGTCGGCCCAGCGCACGCGCGCGGAGTACGAGGCCGTGACGCTGGATCCCGGGCGGTGGTCGACCTGGCGCACCCGCCAGCGGACCAGCTCGCCGCCCGCGGTGCCGACGGCCGCCCGCAACAGGTGGCCCGCGTCCGGACCGGTCAGCAGCGCGAGGTCAGCACGGGTCACGCAGTCAGGCTGGGCCGCCGCCATGAGCACACGATGAGGCTCTCATGAGACGCCTCTCATCTTCAGGCCCTCGGATCCCGCAGGACAGGGCGGCGCGGTCACGGGCAGCGTCCTGGGGCCGGGGCGGGCCACAGACCTCGACGGTCACCGAGAGCGCGACCCCTGCCGTCGTGCTGACTGCGAGGAGAGCAGGCTCACCCGCCGATGCTCGCACCTGCGCGACCACGGACGGCCGGATTCCGGCGCGGCCCCGCGCGGGGCCCGGATCCTGCACCGATGAGTTACCGGACGGGCGCAGGTCGTACCCACGTGACCGCAGACCAGGTGCTCGCCCGGCTGGCCGCAGCACCCGAGCTGCCGGCCTCGTTCGTGCGTCGCGTGACGGAGCTGGCGCCGGGCAGCTCGCTGCGGTTCGAGCCGGTGGACTGGAGCGGCGCGATCGTGGTCGTGCGCGAGGGCGTGGTCGAGCTGCGGCTGCGCTCGGGGTTGCGGCACCGGTTCGTCGCTCGGGACGTGCTGTGGCTGGCCGCACTGGGCGTGCGGGAACTGCACAATCCCGGGCTCGACGTCGCGGCGCTGGTCTCGGTGCGGCGCACCGCCGACGCCTGAGTCACTCCAGGTGGGTGGGGACCCCGAACGCCTCGAACAGGCTGGTGTCGAGGAAGAAGGTCATGCCGACGATCCTGCCGCCGCAGACCTCCAGGGACTGGATCGCCCACGGCTCGTACCGGCCGTTCGCAGCCGGCTTGTACTGCGCGAAGCCGGGACGGCCGTTGACCTGCACGGGGAGCAGCTTCGAGCTGCGGCAGGCGGCGCCGGGCCCCACCATCCACGCCGCGATGTCGTCGGGGCCTTGCAACCACAGCGCGAACGGCGGCATGTTCTGGGTGGCGTCCTCGGCCAGCAGCTGCACCAGCGCCGCCATGTCATAGGACTCGAACGCTGCGACGTAGCTGCTGAGCAGGGCGGCGTGGTCGTCGTCCAGCGGGTCGAGCGGCTCGTCGGCCAGACCCGTGGTGGCCATCGTGGCTCGCGCGCGCTGCAGGGCGCTGTTGACCGACGCGGTCGTGGTGTCGAGCAGCGCAGCGACCTCGTCGGCCTTCCAGCGCAGCACCTCGCGCAGGATCAGCACGACCCGCTGCCGGGCAGGCAGGTGCTGCAGCGCGGCGACGAACGCCATCCGGACCGAGTCGCGCGCCACGGCGACGTCGGCCGGGTCGGAGGCGGTGAGGTCGACCCGGTCGGTGGGGACGGGGGTGACCCACGTCGCCTCGGGCTGGGGGTCGCCGAGGGAGCCGACGACGGGCTCGGAGGGGCCGCCGAACTCGGTCGGGATCGCCCGCCGGCCGGACTGCTCGATCATCGTCAGGCAGACGTTCGTGGCGATCCGATACAGCCACGAGCGCACCGACGAGCGGCCCTCGAACTTCTCGAACGCCTTCCAGGCCCGGACCATGGTGTCCTGCACGGCGTCCTCGGCGTCGAAGGACGAGCCGAGCATCCGGTAGCAGTAGCCGGTGAGCTCGCGACGGTACTGCTCGAGCTGCTCGGTGCCCCCGGCGCGGGGGTCCGCACCCTCCACGCTCAGGTCGTGACCCGCGGCCAGATCGGTCATGCTCGTGCCTCCTCGGACGTCGTGGCCGACCCTAGCCGTCCCCTCCGACCACGCGAAGGCCCTTCCTGCCACCGCAACCACTCGAGCAGGTCCACCAGCTCCTGCGGGTGCGCCAGCGCGGGCAGGTGGCCGCCGGACATCTCGTCCGGCGAGATGCCCAGCCGGTCGCGGGTGTACCGGCGCACCAGCGGCAGCGGGAACAGCCGGTCGTCCCGGCAGGCCACGACCCGGGTGGGGACGTCGGGCCAGGCGTCCAGCGGCCAGGGGTCCTCGAACGGTCGCCCGGCCTGGTCGCGGACCTCGTCGGCACCGGCCGCGAGCACCTCGGGCGGCACGTCGTGCAGGAACACCACCTGCTCGTCGAACGGCTCGGCGGCCCGACCCTGCTCGGCGGCGAGCGCGGCGGCGGCCTCCGCCTGGCCCACGGCCTCCCACCACTGGCCGCCGGTCTCGCCGGGCCGCGGCACCATCGGCGCCACCAGCACCAGCAGGTCGACGGGCCGGCGGGCGCACGCGAGCGTGGCCGACAGCGCGCCCATCGACTGGCCGACCACGACGACCGACGGGTGGTCGGCCACCGCTGCCCCGACGAGGTCGGCATAGGCCTCCAGGCCGGCGCCCTCGTCGTCGCAGGGCAGGTCGACGGCCACCACGTCGTGCCCCAGCGCCTCGAGCAGCGGGACGACACGGTGCCAGTACCAGGGACCGGACCCGGCGCCCGGGACGAGCACGTACCGGGTGGTCATGGATGTCCTCCGTCGGGTCGGGTGCGGGGCCGTCACAGGTATGACCGGCCAGGCACCCGAACCTCATCGGTGCCCGGAACGCCCGACCACGAGGTCGACCCAGACCGAGCGGTGGTCCGAGGAGGGGAACGGGAAGGTTCCGGTGAGCCGCGACAGCGGGTTCGCCTGCACCGGCCAGAACACGCCCGCGTCCCTCACCCGCAGGTCGCGCGAGGGCAGCACGTAGTCGGCCCTCAGGTTGCCCGGCTGCGGGTTGTCGTTGAAGTCGGCGGTGTCGAACCGCGGGTTCCCCTCGTGGGTGGTGTTCGCGCCACCCTGCACGGCGGCGGCCTCGACGGCCCCGCGCGACGCGGGCCTCGGGTCGGTGACGCGGGGGTGGTCGAGCAGCTGCTGGATCGCACCGGGCACCGAGTCGCCGTCCACCGGGTCGCTGTTCTGGTCGCCCGCCACCACGAAGGAGGCGCCGCGCGCCAGCCCGCCGCGACGGCCGCGGTCGTCGTAGACGTAGCGCGCGTCGCGGCCACCGCTCACGTAGTCGGTCCAGAACCGGATCTCGTCGTGGTTGCGGGTGCCGTTGCGGTCCTCGGCGCCGTCGAAGGTGGGCGGCGTCGGGTGCGAGACGAGGAAGTGCACGGTGCGGCCGCCGTGGCCGCGCCGGTCGGCGCCGACCCGCACCGGGACGTCCCAGTGCGACTTGCTCGACAGCCGGACGTCCTCGAGCTCCTCGGCCGAGTACCAGTCGGCCGGTTCCGGGGTGGCGGGGTCGTCAGGCAGCAGCGCGCCGGGCATGTCGGCCCAGCGGAACGTCTGGAAGGTGCGCACCTTCCGGGTGTCGATCGGGTGCTTGGAGAACACCGCCATGCCGTACTGGCCCTCGAACAGACCGAAACCGAAGGCGTCGTCGCCGCCGCCGACCGTCCCGTCGTTGTTGAGGTCGTGACCGGAGGGGATGCCCGTGTTGGACGGCGCCACGTAGACGTACGGGTACCGCACCGGCCGCGCCCCGTGCTGCGAGACCTCGAGGTAGTTGCTGCGGAACAGATCGGCCGCCCGACCACCCGGCACGTAGTCGAACTCGTTGACCAGCAGCACGTCGGGGTCCACGCGCTGGACGATCTCGGCCACCGCAGCGGCCTGCGGGTCGTCGCGGGTGGACAGGTCCTGGACCAGCTCGCCCTCGACCGCCCGGTTGAGCGAGGCGTTGAAGGTGGCGAACCGGACCGTCTCGCCGCGCGACCCGTGCCCGCCCCCGGAGGCGGACGCGGGAGCAAGGGCCGCACCGGCCAGCAGGGTGGCCCCTGCGGCGGCGAGGGCGACCAGGGCGTTGGTGCGGGATCGGTGCGTGGTCTGCATGCCCCCATCGTGGGCTCTCGCGGGCGTCCACGGGGAGAACGGGCGGTGACGGTTCTGCCGCTCCCTGCCCCGACCCGGCTCAAGCGAGCACCGAAGGTGCCGATCCTCCCGAGGACGAGTTGGACGCGTCGTCCGCACCCGCGCCGGCGACGACACGACAGGGGGACGGATGGCCTTACCTGCCACCAGGTCCTGGAGGCGTGGCGTCGCGACCGGGCTCGTCACGGTGCTCGTCGTGGTCGGCGAGTTCGCCCTGCTCGACTTCGTGTACCACCGCGGTGACGACGTGCGGCAGCAGCAGGTGCTGCAGGCCGAGCTGCACGGGATGCTCACGGTGCTCGAGGGTGCCGCGCCTGCGCTGGTCCTGGCCGACGCGCGCGACCTCGTGAGCCAGCTCGGGCGCAGCGGGCTGCCGGACGCCGAGATCCAGGACCTCACGACCGGTCTGGACGCCGCGCAGGACGGCCGCACCGAGGAGGCGCGGCTGGCCAGCGCCGCCGTCGGCGAGGCCGTCGTCGCGCGCAGCGAGACGATCGACCGGCAGGCGAACCTGGCCCACGCGATCCTCCTGGTGGTGGTCTCGGTCGGCTGGTTCCTGTGGTTCCGTCGCGTCGTGCAGCGGCACCGCGCCCTGCAGCAGCGCGTCACCGAGCAGGAGTCGCTCGAGGCCAGCGAGAAACGGCTGATGGCCTTGGTGCAGAACGGTGCCGAGCTCGTCCTGGTACTCGATGCCGGTGGCCGCAGCACCTTCGTCAGCCCGTCGGTGCGCACCGTCCTCGGCCGAGAGCCCGAGGAGGTCCTCGGCGGCCTGCTCGTGGAGCACGTCCTTGAGGCCGACGCCCGCACGATGGTCGCCCAGATCTCCGGCCTGGGGCCAGGCGAGGACTGCGCCATGCGCACCCGGGTGCGGCGCGCCGACGGCCGCGAGCGGGTGCTCGAGGGCAGCCTCACCAACCTGTTGGACGAGCCCGCCGTCGCCGGCCTGGTGCTCACCCTGCGCGACGCGACCGAGCGGCACGCGCTGCAGGAGCGGTTGGCCGCGCAGGCGTTCTACGACGACCTGACCGGCCTCGCGAACCGACAGCTCTTCATGGACCGGCTCGGCCACGCGCTCTCGGGAGCGCAGGACGGGGCCGAGGTCACGGTGCTGTTCTGCGACCTCGACGACTTCAAGACGGTCAACGACAGCCTCGGGCACGCGACGGGTGACGAGCTGCTCGCGATCGTCGGGCGCCGGATCGGCACCGTGGTCAGGCCCGGGGACACCGCTGCCCGTCTCGGCGGCGACGAGTTCGCCGTGCTGCTGGACCGCACCGGGCCGGCGGAAGCGCTGGCGGTGGCCGAGGCCGTGGTCGCCGCCGTCGAGGAACCCGTCACCGTGGGCCGGACGGTCGTGCCCGTGCGGCTGAGCATCGGGGTCGCGACCACGCGCGTCGGGGAGGCCGCCGGCCAGGACCTGCTGCGCAACGCCGACCTGGCCATGTACCGGGCGAAGGGCGCGGGGAAGTCCAGCGCCCGGTCCACGGTCGCCCTGTACGAGGCCTCGATGCACGCCGACGCGGTGCAGCGGCTCGAGCTGCGGTCCGAGCTGCACCGCGCCCTGGACGAGGACCAGCTGGTGTTGCACTACCAGCCGACCGTCTCCATCACCCACGGTCGGATCACCGGCTTCGAGGCGCTCGTACGCTGGCAGCACCCCGAGCGCGGCCTGCTCCCGCCCATCACCTTCATCCCCCTGGCCGAGGAGACGGGGCTGATCGGCCGGCTCGGGTCCTGGGTGCTGCGCGAGGCCTGCCGTCAGGCGGTCACGCTGCAGGTGCGCGGTCCGGTCACGATGGCGGTCAACGTGGCCGCGCAACAGCTCTCGCACCCGGACTTCGTCCAGGAGGTGCTGGACGTCCTCGCCGAGACCGGGCTCGCACCGGAACGGCTCGTCGTCGAGATCACCGAGAGCGTCGTGATGGCCGACCTGGCCACCGTGTCGCCGCGGCTGGCCGCCCTGCGCGAGCACGGCATCCGGGTCGCGATCGACGACTTCGGGACGGGGTACAGCTCGCTGTCGTACCTGTCCCAGCTGCCCGTGGACGTCCTCAAGGTCGACAAGTCCTTCATCGACCACGTGACCAGCAGTCAGGACGACGCCTCGATCACGCTGGCGATCATCGCGATGAGCCGTGACCTGCACCTCACCACCGTGGCCGAGGGCGTGGAGGACAACACGCAGCACACGTGGCTGCGCGAGGCGCGCTGCGACCTCGGTCAGGGCTACCTGTGGAGCCGGCCGGTGCCCGCCGACGAGCTGCCCGCCCTGATCGCGGATCGCGGCATCGAGGGCGCGGTGCCCACCCAGCGCCGGGACCCGACCGTCG
>JBBQSN010000146.1:0-8907 GCA_038213835.1 Actinomycetales bacterium | reverse complement strand
TCGGTCACGGTGGTCAGCTCTCGTTCGGTGGTGTAGGTGATATCGCCGCGGAGCAGCGTCGTCACGACCGCGCCCCGGAAGGTGCGCCCGTGCCACGGGTTGTTACGGCTGCGGCTGCGGCTCGTGGCAGCGTCGACGGTCACCTCCCGGTCGGGGTCGACGAGCGTGATGTTCCCCGGGTGGCCGACCTCGAGCGGCATCCCCTGCCCCTGGAGCCGGCCGATCCGGGCCGGGGCGCTCGACATGACCCGGGCCACATCGGCCCACCCGAGCAGTCCCGGTCGCACGAGCAGGTCGCTGACGACGGCGAGGGCCGTCTCGAGGCCGAGCATGCCGAAGGCCGCGTCGACGAAGGCGTGCTCCTTGTCGTGGCGGGCGTGCGGGGCGTGGTCGGTGGCGACGGCGTCGATCGTGCCGTCGGCCAGGGCCGCACGCAGCGCCTCGACGTCCTCGTCGGGGCGCAGCGGCGGGTTGACCTTGAAGGTCGGGTCGTAGCCGGCGAGTAGGTCGGTGGTGAGCAGCAGGTGGTGGGGCGTGACCTCGGCGGTGACGTCGATGCCCTGCGCCTTGGCCCAGCGCAGCACCTCGACGGTGCCGGCGGTCGAGACGTGGGCGACGTGCACGCGCGAGCCGGTGTGGCGGGCGAGCATGACGTCCCGGGCCACGATCACCTCCTCGGCCACGCCGGGCCAGCCGGGCAGCCCGAGCCGGCCGGAGAGCTCGCCCTCGTGGCAGCACGAGGCCGGGCCGGCCAGGTCCGGGTCCTGGGCGTGCTGGCTGACCACCGCGCCGAACGCCTTGACGTACTCCAGCGCCCGGCGCATCACGCGGGCGTCGGCCACGCACCGGCCGTCGTCGGAGAACACCCGCACCCGGGCGCGCGAGCGGGCCATCAGACCCAGCTCGGCCAGCTCCGCGCCGGCGAGGCCGTGGGTCACGGCGCCGACCGGCTGCACGTCGACCATCCCTGCCGCCCGCCCGAGGTCGAGCACCCGCTCGGCGGCCTCGGCGGTGTCGGTGACCGGGCTCGTGTTGGCCATGGCCAGCACCGCGGTGAACCCACCGGCGGCCGCGGCGCGGGACCCGGTCAGCACCGTCTCGGCGTCCTCGCGCCCGGGCTCGCGCAGGTGGGTGTGCAGGTCGACCAGGCCGGGCAGCGCGACCAGGCCGTCGGCGTCGACCTCGTGGACGTCACCCACGGCCGACGACCCGCGCCCGCCGACCTCGGCGATGACGCCGTCGCGCAGCAGCAGGTCGGTGGTGCGCTCCCCGAGCAGGGTGGCCCCCCGGACCAGCACGGGACGCGACCCCGCCCGCGCCTCGGGGGTGAAGGGATCGGTCGGCATCAGAGGTCCTCTCCGGCGAGCAGGTGGTAGAGGATCGCCATCCGGACCGCGACGCCCGCCGAGACCTGGTCGAGCACCAGCGACTGGGCGGCGTCCGCGGCGTCGGCGGCGATCTCCAGGCCGCGGTTCATCGGGCCGGGGTGGCAGATCGGGACGTCGGGGCCGAGCACGTCGAGCCGGTCGCGGGTCAGCCCGTAGCCCACGGTGTACTCCCGGGCGCTGGGGAAGTAGCCGCCGGCCATCCGCTCGCGCTGGACGCGCAGCATCATCACCGCGTCGGCCTTCGGCAGCACCTCGTCGAGGTCGTACGACGTGGCGAACCCGGCCTCGCGCGACCACGTGTCCACACCGCTGGGCATCAGCGTCGGCGGGGCGACCACGGTCACCTCGGCACCGAGCTTGGTCAGGCACTTCACGTTGCTGCGAAAGACCCGGCTGTGCGTCAGGTCCCCGACCAGCACCACGTGACGCCCCTCCAGCGGGCCCATCCGACGCTGCAGCGTGTAGGCGTCGAGGAGGGCCTGGCTGGGGTGCTCGTGAGTGCCGTCACCGGCGTTGATCACCGACGCGTCGACCCACTGCGAGACCTGGAGCGCCGCGCCGCTCGCGCCGTGCCGCATCACCAGGGCGTCCACGCCCATCGCGGCCACGGTCTGCACCGTGTCACGCAGGCTCTCGCCCTTGGAGGCCGAGCTGCCCTTGCCGGTGATGTTGACGGTGTCGGCCGAGAGCCACTTGCCGGCGATCTCGAAGCTGGACCGGGTGCGGGTGGAGTCCTCGAAGAAGAGGTTGATCACGGTGCGCCCGCGCAGCGCCGGCAGCTTCTTGACCTGGCGGCGCTGGACGTCGTGCATCTCGGCCGCGGTGGCGAAGACCGCCGCGATCTCCTCGGCGTCGACGTCGTCGACCGACAGCAGGTGACGGCGCGTCACCTCCACTGCTCCGTGCCGTCGGGTCCCGTGAGCGAGCCGGCGATCCGGACCTCGTCGTGGCCGTCGACCTCCTCGAGGCGCACCATCACCCGCTCGCTGCGGGCGCTGGGCAGGTTCTTGCCGACGTGGTCGGCACGGATCGGCAGCTGTCGGTGGCCGCGATCGACGAGCACCGCCAGGCGCACGACCTCGGGGCGGCCGAGGTCGTTCATCGCGTCCAGGGCGGCGCGGACCGTCCGTCCGGAGTAGAGGACGTCGTCGACCAGGACCACCGTGCGGCCGTCGATCCCGCCGGGCGGGACCTGCGTGGGCTGCGGGCCGCGGGTCGGCTGCTGGCGCAGGTCGTCGCGGTAGAAGGTGACGTCGAGGGCGCCGACCGGCACCTCGACGCCCTCGGTCGCCGCGATCCGGTCCGCCACCCGGCGGGCCAGACCGACGCCGCGGGTGGGGATGCCGAGCAGCACCAGGTCCTGAGGGCCCTTGTTGCGCTCGAGGATCTCGTGGGAGATGCGGGTCAGCGCCCGGGAGATGTCTCGTGCGTCGAGCACGACGCGGCCGATGTCCTCGGCGCCACGGTCGGCGCGGTCGTCGGCGTTCTCGCCGGGGGTCTGCGGGGTGGGCACGATGAGCGCCGGACCTCCTTCTCCGCCTCACGGAACGGCTCGTTAAAGGATGTCGATCGCGTCGACCCTAGCAGCGCCCCGCGGTGGGTTCCGGGTCCGGCCGTGCGGGGGTGTCAGGCGCGGGCGAGGTCGACGACGCTGCGGGCGTCGGTCGCGAACCCGTCGGCCCCGATGGTGCGCCACAGCTCGGGATCATGGGAGAAGGCGGCCCCGCCGACGACGATCCGAGGGGTGGTCGTGGTGCCGCTGCGGATCTGGGCGATCAGGTCGCGGGCCCCGGTGACGCACCCGCTCATGGTCACCGAGATGGCGACCAGGCTCGCCCGGTGATGCTCGATCGCCGAGACGACCCCCTGGTGCGGTGAGTTGCTGCCCATGCACCGCACGTCCCACCCGTCTCCCTCCAGGACGTCGGCGACGATGCTCGCCCCCACCACGTGCAGCTCGTCGACGACACCGGTGACGACGGCGACCCCGCGCAGGACCGGGGTCCGGACGAGGGACTCGTGGAGCACGCTGAGGATGAACTGGGTCGTGGCGGTGGCCATGTGCTCCTCGGCGATCGTCAGCTCGGTGGTCTGCCACCGTCGGCCGACCTCGTAGAGCGCGTGCTGGAGGATGTCGACGTAGACGTCGGTGGGCGACGCGCCACCGGCGAGCGCCACCCGCACGACGGCGAGGGCGTCGGCGCGGCGGCCGCTGACGGCCGCTGCCAGGTACAGCCGGCAGGCGGGCGAGAGCCGGTCTGCGTCGGCCGGCGCGGGTTCCTGCGGCTCGGCGAGCGCCGCGAGGCCGGCCTGCAGCGCGGTGGCCACCTCGGCCGCGACGGGAGACGACAGCCGACCGGCGAGCTCGTCGCGGACCGCCGCGAGGTTCTCGACGAGGAACGCGACCGCGATGCCACGCGCGGCGAGGAGGTCACGGCACCAGCGGGCGTAGTCGGCGAAGAGGGAGGGGTCGTGGAGGTCGACGGCCGCCTGCAGGAAGTCGAGGTGGTGGCGGGCGTCCTCCACGCCGTGGGCCCGCGCCCGCTCGCCGTAGCGCTCGACCCAGTCGGGGTGTCGGGACAGGAAGGTCGTGGTCACCTCCTGGGCGACGGCGTCGCGGACGCGACGCAGCTCCACCGCGACCTCGCCGCTCACCTGAGCCTCACTGACCGACGATCTCGTAGCTGGTCACGTTCTCGAGCCGCTCGAGCTTGATCTGGTCGTCGAGGTCCTGGGGGATGCGGTCGTGGGAGGTGCGATGCTCCGGGCTCCCCATGTAGGCCTTGAAGCACTCACGGTCACGCCACCAGCTGACCATCACGATCTCGCCCGGGTCGGACCCCTGCCACACCTCGAGCCGCTGGAACCCGGTCGCGTCGTCGACGAGGTGGACGCGCTCCCCGAAGGCGCGGATCAGGCGGGGTGCCTCGTCCTCGGCGATCCGGAGGCGGGAGACCGACACGTAGGTGCTCACGAGTCCACCGGCCCCTGGGCGAGCGCGAGGGTGAACGTGGAGCCGACCCCGGGCTCGCTGACGCAGGCGAGGCTGCCGCCGTGCGCCTCGGCGAACGACCGTGCGTTGGCCAGGCCGAGGCCCGTGCCCCCGATGCCGTGCTCGAGAGCCGTGGAGGCGCGGAAGTACCGGCTGAAGAGCTGCTCCTGCTCCCCGACGGGGATCCCGATGCCCGTGTCCCGGACCGCGACCGAGGCACCGGGCCCACGAGGCTCGCACGTCACGTCCACCTGCCCGCCGTGGTGGCTGTACTTCACCGCGTTCGACAGCAGGTTGTCCAGGATCTGCAGCACGCGGCGCTCGTCGAAGTGCGCTGCCACGGACTCCGGCCCGTGCACCGAGAAGGTGATCTGGCGGGCTCGCGCTGCCGGCTGCACCGCCTCCACGGCGCAGCGGACCACCGACGTGAGGTCGCCGCGACTCCGCTCGAGCTTCAGCTCGCCGGTCATGATCTGGGCCGCGTCGAGGAGGTCGTTGATCATCCTCAGCACGCGGTGCGCGCTGGTCTGGATCGACAGGGCCATCCGCCCCGCCTCGGGCGAGAGCCCCTCCCACCCGAGGATCTCCGCGTAGCCGAGGATCGAGGTCAGCGGTGTCTTGAGGTCGTGGGTCGCCGAGGCGAGGAACATGTTCTTCAGCTCGTCGAGCTCACGCAGCCGACGGTTCTTGGCAGCGAGCTCGCGCCGCGCTCCGAGCAGGTCGTCGTTGAGCTCGAGCAGCAGGGAGTTCAGCTTCTCCCCCGGCGTTCGCAGCGGCTCCGCCAGCACGAGGACGCCGTGGGCCTGCAGGAGGGCCCAGACCCGGCAGTCGACCAGCTCACCGTCCCGGCGTACGAGCCCCGCCTGAACGGAGTGCCACGACGGCCCGGCCTCGGCCAGCAGCGCGGTCACCACGGCCCCGTGCGCCGGGACGACAACCTGGTGGAGGCAGAGCGTCGGCCCCAGCAGGAGGTCCAGAGCCCGGTTGGCCTCGAGGACCGTCCCGTCGCACGACACGAGCGCGGCGGCGATCGTGTCGCTTTCGGCAAGGAACCCGTCGAGAGGCGTCGTGGCCTCCTCGGCCGGGGCCGCGAGGCCCCATCTCGCTCCCATGCGTGGAGTATGTGCCACGCGGGCCGCTGCCGCCGTCGCTTCGCGATCTTGGGTGGGGACCGGTTCGCGCCAGGGGCGCATCCCGTTGACCGGCCGTCCGCGCCGGGGGTCGGGTCAGGCGTCGGTGACGTCGAGCAGCGCCTTGCCGACCAGGCCGTCCTCGACGGCGTCCTGGGCGGCCGCGACGTCCTCGAGGGCGTAGTGGTGCAGCGGCAGGCCAGCGTCCTCGCCGACCCGCAGCGCGCCGTCGAGGACCGCGGCGCTGACGTCGGTGACGGCCAGCGAGAGCAGCGCCGGGTCGAGGGTGTAGAGGATGACGAACTGGTAGCGCAGGTTGCGGCTGAACGTCTCGCGCAACGGCAGCACCAGCTCCTCGCCCCCGTTGTTGGCGTAGACCGCGATCGTGCCGTGCACCCGGGTGACGGCCAGATCGAGCGCCCGGTTGGCAGCGGGGGCGACCTCGACGACCAGGTCCACACCGCCGGGCGCCACGGCGAGGATCTCGGCCTCGGGGTCTCCGTGCACGTAGTCCACGACGTGGTGTGCGCCCGCGGCGCGGGCCAGGGCGGCCTTCTCCTCACTGCTGACCGTGGTGATCACGGTGGCGCCGGCCCAGTGCGCCAGCTGGATGGCGGCGTTGCCGACCGCGCCGGCGCCACCGGCGACGAGGACCACGTGGTCGTCGAGGGTGCCCGGCGCGAGCCGGTTGACCTCGCCCGAGGTCAGGGCCCGGTGGGCTGTGATCGCCGGCACGCCGAGGGCCGCACCGAGGTCGTAGGACGCCGCGTCCGGCAGGCGCACGACGCGGTCCGCCGGCTGCACGGTCTGCTCGGCCGCGGTGCCGTACGGGCGCCCGTGCTGCGCCAGGTGCAGCCACACGCGGTCACCCGGGGTGAGGTGGCTCACGCCCTCGCCGACCGCGTCCACCACCCCGGCGCCGTCCTGGCCGGGGCTGACCTCGTCGTACCCGCTCATCATCCCGGCACGGAACTTGTGGTCGGTCGGGTTCACTCCCGCGCGCACCACCCGGACCCGCACCTCACCGGGGCCGGGCTGAGGGACGTCCCGCTCGACGGACCGCAGCACGGAGGACGGACCGGTCTCGGAGTAGACGACTGCTCGCATGCCGCGACGCTAACGCCCGTGGAGGCTGCTCTGGTCACCCCTCCAGGGAGGCCGAGGGCGCCGGCGCCGCGAGCGACAGGGTGTCGGTCATGCCCGCGCACGCGCCCAGCCAGGCCCGTCGGGTCTCGCGGGAGAGTCGGTCGTAGGGCACGACCGACCCGGGGACCAGCGCGGGGTCGTAGGGCACCCGGTAGACCGCACGGGTGCGCTGCTCGTAGATCTCGGTCAGGTCGCGAGCGAGCTGCTCGTCGACCTTCGACGAGGGGTCCGACAGCACCGTGACCGTGCGCCGCTTGAGGTCGACGTACCCGGCGTCCTGCAGGGCGTCGAGCATCCACAGCCCGCTGTAGCCGGTGTCCTCGCGCACCGTGGTGGTGACCACGAGCAGGTCGGCGGACTCGGCGGCGGCCAGCCAGTTCTCGGCGCGCATGTTGTTGCCCGTGTCGACCAGCACCAGGCGGTAGAAGCGCTCCAGCAGGCCGTGCACCGCGGCGAAGTCGTCGGCGCGGATGGTGCCGGTGACGTCGGGACGCTCGTCGGAGGCCAGGACGTCGAAGTGCGCGTCGCCCTGGGAGCGGACGAACGCGCCGAGGTCGCCGATCCGTGTCTGATGGGCGTCGCTGAACCGGCCGAGGTCCTCGAGCAGCTCACGGGTGGTGTTGCGGTGGTCCCCCCGGACCCCCCGGATGCCGAGGGTGCCGCGGGTCTCGTTGTTGTCCCAGGCCACCACCCCGCCCCCGCGCACGGTGCCGAAGGTATAGCCGGCGGCCAGCACGGCGGTGGTCTTGGCCGCGCCGCCCTTCGGGTTGACGAAGACGATGGTGCGCGGGCCGCCGAAGTCGCGTTGGATCGACCTGCGTAGCTGCTCGTGCACCTGCTCGCGCTGCCCGGCCCGCAGGTGCAGGGCGCCCCCGCTGGCCCTGTTCAACCAGCCGCGCCAGCCCCAGGTCGCGGGTCCGGGCCCCTTGGCGTGACGGCGCCGTTCCAAGAAGTCGGTGGCGGTGACGAACCGGCGCGGCTCGACCGGCTGGACCCGCGCGGGCTGGTCGGTCGGCTGGTCGGTCGGCTGGTCGGTCGGCTCGTCGGTCGGCTCGTCGGTCGGCTGGTCGGGGGCGGCCGCGCGGCGACCGGCGGGCACCTCCAGCACCGGTGACGACGGCGTGGGCGCCGCGGTCTGCACCCGCCGGCCCGCTTCGGAGGGCGGGCCGCCGTTGGTGCCCGGACCAGCGGAGTACGAGTCGTGGCTGCTCATGATGCTCCGTCCGCCGGCGATCAGATCCGCTCCACCCTGCCACGGGTCCGCCGTCCGGGACACCCGTCAGCGCTACCCGTCCGGGACGTCCATGCGGGGCGTCATCCCGCCCGGGTAACAGCAGTCCCACCAGCCCCGGGAACCCCCGCCGGGGCGGGGATTTCCCGGATGGGCGGGGTTTGCAAGCCCCGCCAAGTCGAGGAAACGCCCATCCGGACATCAGTCTGGCTCCGCCGCCGCCCCCCGCCCGCCGGCCCACGCCGCCAGCACCGGGTGCGAGAGCCGGTCCTCAGCGGGAGAGGTGGCGCGCACGAGCCAGGCAGAACACGCCGTACCCGGCGATCCCGACGGCGACCAGACCCAGCAGGTAGCGGCCGAACGGCTGCTCGAGCACCTGCTGGAGGGCCTGGTCCATACCACCGGACTTGGAGGCGTCGTGGGTGATCGCGGCGTAGGCGAAGAGCCCACCGACGATCGCGAGGGCCACCGCCTTGGCGGCGTACCCGATCTTGCCGGCCACGACGTAGGCGGTGCCGGACGGGCCGCGCTTGCCCTCCGTGGTGAGGTGCTCGCGGAAGTCCTCGGACACGGCCTGCTTGGCCTGGACCGCGGCGTAGCCGAGGATGCCCAGGGCGGCGATCCCGACCAGCACCTGGCCGCCGGGCAGCTGCAGGACCTGCGCGGTCGGCCCGTCCGTGCCGTCGCTGCCGCTCCCGCCGCCGCTGCCGAGGGCGACCCGGACGGCACTGACGCCGATCACCGCGTAGATGACGGCCTTGAGCGCCGACACGATCCGCTTGCGGAGGCGGTCGCCCCCGTCCTCCTCGCGGTGCCCGGCCGCGGCCTCGAGGAGGCGCCAGGTCACCAGCAGCAGCATCCCCACCGCGACCAGCCACAGGGCGACGCGCCCGAAGGGCTGCTGGGCCAGCTCGGTCATCGCGCCGCTGGTGCTGGTCTCGCCGGTGCCCTGCCCCAGGGCCAGCTGCAGCGCGAGCCAGCCGACGATCAGGTAGACCAGGCCGTAGGCGACCAGCCCGA
>JBBQSN010000145.1:0-8916 GCA_038213835.1 Actinomycetales bacterium | reverse complement strand
AGGTCCTCGGCCGAGCTGCGCAGGGTGAGCTGCAGCACCGGCGACGCCATCACGCCGAGGACGCCGAGGACGCCGACGACGACCCACCACGGGTGCCGCTGCACACGCCGGGCGAGCCGGCTGAAGAAGCCCTCGTCCGGGGCGACGTCGCCGAGGCGGCGCACCAGCACGCGCAGGCCCGGGACGCGGTGCAGCGACCCCGGGTGCAGCAGCCGGTTCGCCCCGAGGGCGAGCAGGGCAGGCACCAGGGTGAGGGCCACCAGCAGCGCGATGGCCACGACCGAGAGCCCGGCCGCGCCGGTGCCGGCCAGGATCGCGGCGTCGAAGAAGACCAGGCCGCCGAGGCTGATGCCGACCGTGACGCCGCTGAAGAGGACCGTGCGGCCGGCCGTCGACATCGTCCGTCCGAGCGCGGTGGCCCGGTGCCCGCGCGAGGCGTGCGCCCGGCCGCCGACCGCGGCCCTCAGCTCGTCCCGGAACCGGCTGACCATCAGCAGGCCGTAGTCGATGCAGAGCCCGAGCCCGAGGACGGTGACGACGTTGACCACCGTGGCGTCCAGGTCGACCAGGTGCGAGAAGCCCAGCAACGACGCGAGCCCGCCCGCGATCGAGGCCACCGCCCCGACGATCGGGATGCCCGCGGCGAGGAACCCACCGAACACGACCACCATCACCAGGAGGCTGACCGGCAGGGCGATGCCCTCGCCCGTGCGCAGGTCCTGCTCGACCTGGTGGTTGATGGCGTCGACCAGCTCGGTGAGGCCACCGATGGACGCGGTGGCGCCCGGCTCGACCGCTTCCACCTCCTCGCCCAGCACGCGCATCCGGGCCCGGACGGCGGCCAGGGCGTCGTCGGTCTGCTCCTGGGACAGCTCGGGTGCCAGGGTCACCACGAGGAGGAAGCCGTCGCGGTCCTGCGAGACCAGCACGGCCGCCCTCGGGTCGGCGGGGTCCGGGGCGGTCGCCGTGGGGAAGGCGTAGGGGTCGGCCACACCGGAGACCCACCGGACCTGGCGCAGGTCCTCGCGGGCGGCACCGACCTTCTGCACGACGGCCGGGTCGGCCAGGTCGACGTCGTCGACCATCAACGAGATCGAGTCCCCGCTCGGGGGAGAGCTGTCGGCGATCAGCTCGCGCCCGGTACGGGACTCTCCGGGCACGTCGGGCTCGCCGCTGTTGAGGCGCCCGAACAGGCCCTCGCCGACGGCCCCGGTGGCCAGCGCGAAGCCGGCGACCACCAGGACCCCCCAGGTGAGCAGCACGGGGAGGGGGTGGCGCGAGACCCATCGCCCGAGTCGGTCCATCACGGGCCCAGTGTCGCGTCCCGCGGCGCCGGGCCGGTCAGCGGGTCGGACGGCGCCGGGCGGCGTCGGCCGGGCGCGTTACGGTCGGCGGGTGACGGACCTGTTCGGGTCGGCCTACGCCGACGACGCCGAGGAGGGCTACGACCCCGCGTCCGGCCGTCCCGCCGCCCCCCTGGCCGTGCGGATGCGACCACGCACCCTGGACGAGGTCGTGGGCCAGGACCACCTGCTGGCTTCCGGGTCGCCGCTGCGACGGATGGTCGCGGGGCAGGCGACGGGGAGCCGGGCGGGGCTCACCTCGGTGCTGCTCTGGGGGCCGCCCGGCACCGGGAAGACCACGATCGCGCACGTGGTCTCGCGCGGTGTGGGCGGCCGGTTCGTCGAGATGTCGGCGATCACCGCAGGGGTCAAGGACGTCCGGCAGGCGATGGAGCAGGCCCGCGACCAGCGCGACCTGCACGGCCGCACCACGGTGCTCTTCCTGGACGAGATCCACCGCTTCACCAAGGCGCAGCAGGACGTCCTGCTCCCCGGGGTGGAGAACGGCTGGGTGGTGCTGGTCTCGGCGACCACGGAGAACCCGTCCTTCTCGGTGATCTCGCCGCTGCTGTCGCGCTCGCTGGTGCTGACCCTGCGACCTTTGGACCACGACGACGTCCGTGGCCTGGTGGGTCGTGCCCTGGCCGACCCGCGCGGCCTGGCGGGCGAGCTGGAGATCGAGGCCGAGGCTCTGGACCACCTCGTGCGCGTGGCCGGCGGTGACGCCCGGCGCGCGCTCACCTCGTTGGAGGCGGCGGCCGGGTCCGCGGTCGCCGACGGCGCGACCACGATCACGCTGGTGCACGCCGAGCAGGCGATCGACATCGCCTCGGTGCGCTACGACAAGGACGGCGACCAGCACTACGACGTCACCTCGGCGTTCATCAAGTCGATGCGCGGGTCGGACGTCGACGCCGCGCTGCACTACCTGGCGCGGATGCTCGAGGCGGGGGAGGACGCCCGGTTCGTCGCGCGCCGGATCGTGATCGCGGCCTCGGAGGACGTCGGGATGGCCGACCCCACCGCGCTGCAGACCGCGGTCGCCGCGGCCCAGGCGGTCCAGCTGATCGGCATGCCCGAGGCGCGGATCGTGCTGGCCCAGGCCGTGGTCCACCTGGCGACCGCCCCCAAGTCGAACGCGGCCTACCTGGGCATCGCGAAGGCGACCCAGGACGTCCGGGCCGGCCGGTCCGGGACGGTGCCGGCGCACCTGCGCGACGCCCACTACCCCGGGGTGCGCCAGCTGGGCCACGGCCAGGGCTACACCTACTCCCACGACGAGCCCCACGGCGTCGCCGCGCAGCAGTACCTGCCCGACCCGCTGGTGGGCACGCGCTACTACGAGCCGACCGATCGCGGCTACGAGCGCGACATCAGCACCCGGCTCGGACGGCTGCGCGAGCTGCTGGGCGGCCCCACCGAGGACTGAGCGGCCCACGGTCGTGGTGCAGGGGTCAGCAGCCGCCGTCGCAGCCGCCGTCGCAGCCGCGGTTGCCGACCACCAGCGCCAGCGCGCTGCGCCCGGCCTCGTCCGGTGTGCGCACGGGCACCGGGAACGGAACCCGCACGGTGGACCGGGCCTGCTCGACGCAGCAGGTGGTGTCGGCGGCGCCCGGCAGCGTGCACAGGACGGTGAGGCCGTAGCGGTCAACACCCACGATCCGGGCCTCGCTCACCTGCGTGAGCGGCCGGCTGCTGCCGCCGTCGACGTGGTGCGCGTGGCCGATGCCGCGCACCAGCTCGAGCAGCGCGGCCCCGAGGTCGTCCCCCAGCTGTCGGACGAGGTCGGCCTCGTGCGCGCCGAGCGGGTCGGGGAGCGAGGTCCGCAGGTCCTCCGGCTGGAGGCGGGCGCACCCGGCGCCGGCGTGCAGCCCCACCTCGGCGACGTCGACCTGCAGCAGCCGCGAGCCCGCCCAGGAGGCGGACGCGACCGTGAGGTCGGTGCGGCTGCGGGCGCCGAGCCGAGCAGGCACCTCGTGCGCCGGCACCGTCGAGACCCAGCCGAGCACCTCGACCTGGGCCCGGGGGACGGTCACGTCGGCGAGCGGCGCCAGGTCGGTGACCTCGAGCCGCGCGCCGGCCTCGTCGCCGTCGGACTCGAGCCGCAGCGCCCTGACCAGGTCGCTGCCGGCGAGCAGGACGGGGGTACCGTCCAGGTCGAGGCCGTGCAGCACCCCGGCCGGTTCGAGGCCGTCGGTGGACAGCGAGGCGGCCCCGGCGCCGCACAGCAGCGTGGTCACGAGCTCGGCGGCGGGGACCAGTCCCGGGTGGGTGGCGTACTCACACATGAGGTGAGGCTACCCTAACTTCAGCAGCCGAGGTCCACCCTCGTCCGACGAGCCCCCAGGAGACGCACGTGCCCGCCAGCCCCGACCGCACCCGACGCAAGGTCCGCCTCTCTCGCGCCCTCGGCATCCCGCTCACGCCCAAGGCCGAGCGGCTGATGGAGGACCGGCCGTCCCCGCCCGGGATGCACGGGCGCTCGCACCGTCGCAACGAGAGCGACTACGCCGTCCGGCTGCGCGAGAAGCAGCGGCTGCGGGCCCAGTACGGCATCAGGGAGAAGCAGATGCGCCGTGCCGTCGAGGAGGCCAAGCGGT
Source organism: Actinomycetales bacterium (assembly GCA_038213835.1). Lineage (GTDB taxonomy): Bacteria > Actinomycetota > Actinomycetes > Actinomycetales > CAWJMD01 > JBBQSN01. The sequence continues at coordinate 4,973 of JBBQSN010000145.1, read as the reverse complement.
CCTCGCGCCGCGCCGGCGACGTCCTGGTCGAGCTGCTCGAGCGCCGCCTCGACGCCGTGGTGCTGCGCGCCGGCCTGGCCCGCACCATCGCGCAGGCCCGCCAGGCGGTGACCCACCACCACGTGCTGGTCGACGGCCGCCGGGTCGACAAGCCGTCCTACCGGGTGGCCCCGGGGCAGACGGTCTCGATCGCCGCGAGGAGCCGCGGCACGGTCCCCTTCCAGGTCGCCGCCGCCGGCGGTCACTCCGAGCTGCTGCCCCGGGTGCCCGCCTACCTCGACGTCCGGCTGGCCGAGCTCGAGGTCACCCTGCTCGCCGTGCCGGCGCTCGAGCTGGTGCCGATCCGCTGCGACGTCTCCAAGGTGGTGGAGTTCTACGCCCGCTGAGGCGGCCGTGGGAACTGCGGTGGGACGTTCTCGGGTTGGGCGGTAGGGTCGCGGCCATGTCTGTGGGAGAGATCGCCGGGCTCATCGCCGCCCTGGCCCTGGTGCTGCTCGTCGGGTTCCTGGCCGTACCGCTGCTCAAGCTCGGTCGGGTGCTGGACGAGACCCGCACGACCATCAAGAACCTGTCGGACGAGACCGTGCCGCTGATCGGAGGGGTGACGACCACGGTGGGGCACGCCAACCACCAGCTGGAGAAGGTCGACACCATCACCACCAAGGTGGGCGTCATCAGCGACAACGGCGTCCAGGTGGCCACCAACGTCTCGGCCCTCACCGCGCTGTTCGCCGCCACGCTCGGCTCGCCGGTGATCAAGGTCGCCGCGTTCAGCTACGGCGTGCGCCAGGCGATGGGCGGCCGCAAGGCCGGCGCCACGCGCGGCCGGCGGAGCAAGCGGTGATCCGGCGCGTCTTCTGGATCGCCCTCGGTGCGGCCGTGGGCATCCTGGTCGTGCGCAAGGCCGGCCAGGTCGCGCAGCAGTACACCCCGCAGGGCATCGCCGGCAACCTCGGCGAGGGCCTGTCGAGCCTGGGTGACGGGCTCCGGGAGTTCGCCGACGCGGTGCGGGAGTCCGCGTCCGAGCGTGAGGAGGTGCTGCGCGCTGCCGTGGCGGGGGATCTCGACGGGCGCAGCGTCGCCGACCTGCTCGAGAACCCGGCCAGCGAGGTCGACGAGCGCGACTGACCGCGCGCGCGACCCGCCACCCCCAGCAACCCACACGCCCCCGAGGACGTCCCCCATGGAGACCGCCGAGATCCGCCGACGCTGGCTGTCGTACTTCTCGGACCGCGACCACGCCGTCGTGCCCAGCGCCTCGCTCATCAGCGACGACCCCACCCTGCTGTTCACCGTCGCGGGGATGGTGCCGTTCATCCCGTACCTGACGGGTCAGCAGACGCCGCCGTGGAAGCGCGCCACCAGCGTGCAGAAGTGCGTGCGCACCCTCGACATCGAGGAGGTCGGGAAGACCACCCGGCACGGCACGTTCTTCCAGATGAACGGCAACTTCTCGTTCGGCGACTACTTCAAGGAAGGCGCGATCCAGTACGCCTGGGAGCTGGTCACGAACGAGCAGCACAACGGCGGCTACGGCTTCGACCCCGAGAAGATCTGGGTCACCGTCTACGAGACCGACGACGAGGCCGCCGCACTCTGGCGCAAGGTCGCGGGCCTGCCCGACGAGCGGATCCAGCGCCGGGGCAAGCTCGACAACTACTGGCACACGGGCGTTCCCGGACCGGGTGGCCCGTGCAGCGAGATCTACGTCGACCGAGGCGCCGAGTTCGGCGCCGACGGCGGCCCGGTCGCCGACGAGGACCGGTTCCTGGAGATCTGGAACCTGGTCTTCATGCAGGAGGAGCTCTCGACCGTCCGCGCCAAGGACGACTTCGACGTCTCCGGCCCGCTGCCGAGCATGAACATCGACACCGGCATGGGCCTGGAGCGGGTGGCGTACCTGCTGCAGGGCGTCGACAACCTGTACGAGATCGACGAGGTCTACCCGGTCATCGAGCAGGCGTCCGAGCTGTCCGGTCGCCGGTACGGCGCGAACCACGACGACGACGTGCGGATGCGCGTGGTGGCCGACCACCTGCGCTCCGGGCTGATGCTCATCGGTGACGGCATCACCCCGGCCAACGAGGGCCGCGGGTACGTGCTGCGCCGCCTGCTGCGCCGCAGCGTGCGGGCGATGCGGCTGCTCGGCGTCGACACCACGACGCTGCCCGAGCTGCTGCCCGTCAGCCTGGACCGGATGAAGCAGTCCTACCCCGAGCTCGAGGCAGACTTCGGACGCATCTCCGCGGTCGCCTACGCGGAGGAGGAGGCATTCCGTCGCACCCTCGCGTCCGGCACCGTCATCCTGGACACCGCTGTGCAGCAGGCGAAGTCAGCTGCCTCACCGACCGGTCAGAACCCCGCCGTGCTCGCGGGCGAGCAGGCCTTCCAGCTGCACGACACCTACGGCTTCCCGATCGACCTCACCCTGGAGATGGCGGGGGAGCAGGGCGTCGCGGTCGACCGGGAGGGCTTCACCCGGCTGATGGCGGCCCAGCGCGAGCGCGCCAAGGCCGACGCCCGCTCCAAGAAGGGCGGCCGCGCCGACACCACGGCCTACCGCACGCTGCGCGAGCCCGGCGCCACCACGTTCACCGGGTACGCCGAGCTGAGCACCGGCACCACGGTGCGCGGCCTGCTGCTCGACGGCGAGCCGGTGGCCTCGGCGCAGGAGGGGCAGGTCGTCGAGGTCGTCCTCGAGCAGACGCCGTTCTACGCCGAGTCCGGCGGGCAGGACTCTGATTCCGGCACCATCACCGGTCACGACGGCCTGGTGCTCGACGTCCTGGACGTCCAGCGCCCGGTCAAGGGGCTGGTCGTGCACCGCGCGCAGGTCACCGGCGGCGAGGTCAGCTCCGGGCAGGACGTCCTGGCGAGCGTGGACGAGCAGTGGCGGCTCGGCGCGTGCCAGGCGCACTCGGGCACCCACGTCGTGCACGCGGCCCTGCGGCACGTGCTCGGCCCGACGGCCCTGCAGAACGGCTCGTACAACAAGCCCGGGTACCTCCGGCTCGACTTCGCCTGGCCCGGCGGACTCGACGCCGCCACCCGCAGCGAGGTGGAGGAGGTCGCCAACCTCGCGGTGCGCCGCGACCTGCCCGTCAGCGCCACCTACATGACGCTGCCCGAGGCCCGCGCGCTCGGCGCGCTCGCGCTGTTCGGCGAGACCTACGACGAGCAGGTCCGCGTGGTCGAGATGGGCGGGGAGTGGTCCCGCGAGCTGTGCGGCGGCACCCACGTCGCGCACTCGTCCCAGGTGGGCGTGCTCGCGCTGACCGGCGAGTCGTCCGTGGGCGCCGGCGTGCGCCGGGTCGAGGCCCTGGTGGGCATCGAGGCGTTCCGCTCGCTGGCCGCCGAGCGCGCGCTGCTCGCGGCGGCGTCCGAGGCGATGAAGGTGCGCCCGCAGGAGCTGCCCGACCGCATCGCGGCCGTGCTGGCCCAGCTGAAGGCGGCCGAGAAGCGGCTGTCCGCCTCGGCGTCGCAGCAGGTGCTCGCCGCGGCGGGGAACCTCGCCGCGAACCCGTCCGACGTGTTCGGGGTGTCCTTCGTGGGTCACGACGCCGGCACGGTCGGCTCGGCCGACGACGTCCGCTCCCTGGTCCTGGACGTGCGGGGCCGGCTCGGCAACGAGCGGCCCTGCGTCGTCGCGGTCAGCGGCGTGGCCAAGGACCGCCCGGTCGTCGTCGTGGCGACCAACGACCCCGCACGGCAGTGGGGCGTGCGGGCCGGCCAGCTGGTGCGCGTGGCCGCGCAGGCTCTCGGCGGCGGTGGCGGCGGCAAGGACGACCTGGCGCAGGGCGGCGGCACCGACCCCGCAGCTGTCCCGGCGGCGCTGCGGGCGGTCGAGCACGCCGTCGGCGAGACGGTGACCGCCGGCCGATGAGGCCCGAGCGGTGAGACCTGGTGTCCGGCTCGGCGTCGACGTCGGCACGGTCCGGGTCGGGCTCGCGGCCAGCGACCCGTCCGGGCTACTGGCCTCGACCGTCGCCACCCTGCGGCGGGACACCGCGGGTGCAACCGACCGCGTCGAGATCGCTCGCGAGGCGGCCGAACGGGGGGCGCTGGAGGTGTTCGTGGGCCTGCCGATGCACCTGTCCGGGCGTGAGGGTCCCTCCGCCGTGGACGCACGAGGTTACGCTGTGGCCCTCGCCCGCCTGGTGGCACCGGTCACGGTGCGTCTGGTGGACGAGCGTCTGAGCACCGTGGCTGCCCACCGGCAGCTCCACGGTTCCGGGGTGCGCGGACGCAAGCACCGAGCGGTGATCGACCAGGTCGCGGCCGTGGTGCTGCTGCAGGACGCGCTCGACGCCGAGAGGGCGTCGGGTCGCGCACCGGGGTCGCTGGTGGAGCCCGGAGCGGTGACGGACGGTCCGCACCCGCCGGCGCAGGAGGCCGACAGTTGACGATGCGTCGGATGGACCCCGTGGTCGTGCGCCGGACCGGTTCCCGGACGGGCACGTCATGAGCGACCTGCGCGGTGACCACGGCGGGCCCGGGACGTCCGACACCCCGCCCGGACGCCGGGTCCGGTCCGGTGCGGTCCCCGACGCCCGTTCCGACGAGCCGTCCGGTGAGCAGCCCGTGGTGCCGGCTCCCGAGCCGGGGACGGACGACCCCGACGACGTGTTCGACGTCGACAGCGCGCCGGCGGACCCGGTCCAGCCGGTCGTCGAGGACGTCCGCCTCGACGACCTGCTCCACCTCGACGAGCCGGTGGACGCGGACCAGCTCGTGTACGCGGACGAGCCGGTCTACGCCGAGCCCCTCGAGCCACTCGAGCACGACGACGAGTACGACGACCACTACGACGACCAGTACGACCCGGTCGCGGCCCGTCGTCGCCGCGGCCGGCGCCGCGGCAGGACGGCAGCTGCGCTCCTGGTCTCCCTGGCCCTGCTCGGTGGCGCCGTGTACGCGGGCTGGTCGTTCCTCAGCCCGATCATCGAGGGCATCGGCGACGGCGACGAGGGCGC
>JBBQSN010000144.1:0-8958 GCA_038213835.1 Actinomycetales bacterium | reverse complement strand
CAGTCCCCGGCCACCAGGCGGGCCAGCACGGCGGCGAGCTCCACCTCCGGCAGCGGGTAGGGCGGGTCGAGCAGGACGAGGTCGTAGGGCCGGTCGGGGGTGGCCGCCAGCAGGGCGGCGACGGCGGTCTGCTCCACGGCGACCACCTCGCCCAGGCCGAGGGTCAGGGCGTTGCGCCGGCAGCAGGCCGCCGCCTGCTTGTCGGAGTCGACCAGCAGCACCCGGGCCGCTCCGCGGCTGGCCGCCTCGAGACCGAGCGCCCCGGAGCCGGCGTAGAGGTCGAGCACCCGGGTGCCGTCGAGCAGGTCCTCGTGGTCGAGCCGGGAGAACAGCGCCTCGCGCACCCGGTCGGAGGTGGGCCGGGTCTGGAGCCCGGGCGGCACGACGATCGTGCGGCCGCGGGCCGTCCCGGCGATGATCCGGGTCATTCAGCCACGCTCCAGGAAGACCTCGCGCTCGGGCGCGAGCAGCAGCTGGATGTGCCGGGCCAGGACGGGGTGCCGCTCCAGGTCTGGGTCCTTCGCCACCAGCGCGGTGGCCTGCTCGCGGGCCTCGGCGATGACGTCGCCGTCGCGGGTGACCCGTAGCAGCCGCAGCGAGGACCGGAAGCCGGACTGCGCCGCCCCGAGGACGTCGCCCTCGCGCCGGGTCTCGAGGTCGAGGTGCGACAGGGCGAACCCGTCGGACGTGGCCGCCACCTTCTCCAGCCGCTCGCGTGCGCGGTCCTGGGCGTCGTCGCCGCAGAACAGCAGGCAGGTGCCCGGGAACGCACCGCGGCCGATCCGGCCGCGCAGCTGGTGCAGCTGGGAGATCCCGAACCGGTCGGCGTCCATGACGATCATCACCGAGGCGTTGGGGACGTCGACGCCGACCTCGATGACGGTCGTGGCGACCAGCACGTCGACCTCGCCGGCCGTCACCGCGGCCATCACGGCGTCCTTGTCGTCCGGCGGCAGCCTCCCGTGCAGCACCTCGACCCGCAGGCCCTGCATGGCCGGGTGCTGGCGCAGCTGGCTGACGACGTCGACCACGGCTCGCGGGGGACGCCGCGAGCGCTCGCGCCCGTCGTCGTCGGGCTCCTCGACGTCGGCCAGCGCCTCCTCGAGCAGCTCCGAACCCTCGACGCCGATGCGGGGGCAGACCACGAACGCCTGGCGCCCCAGCCCCACCTGCTCACGCACCAGGCCGAAGGCGCGATCGACCCAGCCCTGCTTCTCCTCCGGGACGACGTGCGTCACGACCTCCTGGCGTCCCGCAGGCACCTCGGTGAGGGTCGAGGTCTCGAGGTCGCCGAACACGGTCATCGCGACGGTGCGCGGAATCGGAGTGGCGGTCATCACCAGCAGGTGGGGGGTACGGATCGCCTTGGCGCGCAGGGCATCGCGCTGCTCCACGCCGAACCGGTGCTGCTCGTCGACGACGACCAGGCCGAGGTCGAAGAAGTCGACCCTGTCCTGCAGCAGCGCGTGCGTGCCGACCACGATGCCCGCCTCGCCGCTGGCGGCGTCGAGCATCGCCTGCCGCCGCGCTGGCGTGGGCATCGACCCGGTGAGCAGGACCACCTTGGTGCTGGCACCGTCCGTCGCGTCGTCGGCCAGCAGCTCGGGCCGGTCGAGCGGGAGCATGCCCGAACCGGCGAGCCCGCCGAGCATCTCCGAGATCGAGCGGTGGTGCTGCTGCGCGAGCACCTCCGTGGGCGCGAGCAGGGCCGCCTGGCCCCCGGCGTCGACCACGGTGAGCATCGCCCGCAGGGCGACCACGGTCTTGCCGGAGCCGACCTCGCCCTGCAGCAGCCGGTGCATGGGGTGCTCACGCGCGATGTCGGCGGCGACGGCCTCCCCCACCTCCTGCTGCCCCGCGGTGAGCTCGAACGGCAGCCGGGCGTCGAAGGCCGCGAGCAGGCCGCCGGCGCTGCGGGGGCGCGGTGTGGCGGGCAGTGCCTCGGCCTGCGCCCGTCGGCGGGCCAGTGCGACCTGGAGGACGAACGCCTCCTCGTGCCGGAACCGGCGGATCGCGACCTCGGCCTGCTCGCGGGTGCCGGGCCGGTGCAGCAGCTGCAGGCCCACGGCGGACCCGGGCCAGTCGTGCTCCGCGAGCAGCTCGGCCGGCAGCGGGTCGGGGACGTCGTCCGGCCCGAGCTGGTCGAGCACCACGGCCATCGCCCGGCGCACCGTCTCGGACGAGGCCTTCGCGCTCGCCGGGTAGATGGGGAACAGCCGGGAGACCTCCTGCAGGACGTCGAGGTCGCTGGCGTCCTGGGCCAGCGCGGTGAAGGAGGGGTGGGACAGCTGGCGCTGCCCGCGGTAGACGTCGACCTTGCCGTCGAACAGCGCCAGCGTTCCGACCCCCATCTGCCGCACCCAGTGCTCGGCGATGTGCTTCTTGGTGGTGAAGAAGGTCAGCCGCAGCCTGGCCCGCCCGTCGGTGACCACGGCCTCGACGAGGTGCTTGCGGTTGGCGGTGGGGCGCGACCTGATCTCCGCGACGCGGGCCACGACGGTGGCGTGGTCGCCCACCACGAGGTCGTTCAGCGGGGTGGGCTCGTCGAAGGAGGCGTACCGCCGCGGGAAGTGGTGCAGCAGCTCGCCGACCGTGCCGAGGCCGAGGCCGGCCTGCAGCGCCTTCGCCGACTTCTCGCCGACCACCCTGTCGAGGGGCTGGTCCAGGAACGGTGCCGGGTGCACGAGCCGATCAGACCACACGGGTCTGACGTCGTGCCGCGGGTGCTGCGATCACTCCACGCCCAGCAGGACGGCGTAGCGCGGCTGGCCGCCGTCGACCACGAGCAGCTCGATCGGTTCGACACGGCCGCCCAGTCGCCCCTCGAGCAGGTCTCCCAGCCCGTCCGGCGCGTCCTGGCCGAGGACCACCGTCACCAGCTCGCCGCCCTCGGCCAGCAGCTTCTCCAGCACCAGGATCGCGACCTCGCCGACGTCGGAGCCGATCACCTCGAAGGTGCCGCCGACCACGCCGAGCACGTCGCCGGGACGGCAGCGACCGGCCTGGGTGAGCGCCTCACGGGCGGCGGTCGTGACGGCGCCGTGCCGGGTCGAACCGGCGGCCGACGACATCCGGGCCGCGCACTCGGCCAGGTCGAGCGAGCCGTCGTGGACGGCGAGCGCCGCCAGGCCCTGCACCTGCGCGCGGGTCGGCACCACCTCGACCCGGACGCCCTCGGCGGCGGCAGCCACCGCGGCGGCCCGGGCGACGGCGACGGTGTCGGTGTCGTTGGGCAGCAGCACGACCGAGCGCGACCCGGTGGCCAGCACGGCCGCGAGCAGCTCCTCGGTGGAGGCGCGGGTGCGGGGGCCGCCGTCGACCGCGACCGCCCCGGCCAGGGTGAACAGGTCGTGCAGCCCGGGTCCGGCGGCGCAGGCGACCACCGCCACCTCGTCGGCCGCGGACTCCTGGAGGTGCACCAGCACGCGCGGGGCCGCGGGTGGTCGTCCCTGCACCACCTCGCCGCTGGCGAGGTGCGTCACCCGCACCTCACGGGGGGTGCCGGCCGCCGCCGCGGCCGCGAGAGCGGCCGCGTGGTCGTCGACGTGCACGTGCACGTGCCACAGGCCGGAGCCGCCCACGACGACCAGGCTGTCGCCCAGCGACGCCAGGGCCGCGCGCAGGGCGGCCACCCGGGTCTGCTCCTCGGCGGCGGGGACCGCGAGCAGGAACATCACCTCGTGCTCGGGCCCGCCGTCGCCCGGGGACGGACAGCTCTGCGCGACAGGAACCGGGCCCGGGCCGCTGACCGGCAGCGCCGGCTGCCGCTCGCCGGTCACGGCGGCGACCAGGGCGTCCAGGACGACGACCATGCCCGCCCCACCGGCGTCGACCACCCCGGCCTCGGCCAGGACGTCGAGCTGGGACGTCGTGCGCTGCAGAGCCTCCCGGGCGGCGACGGCGACGGCGCGCACCAGGGCCGTGAGGTCTGCACCGTCGGGGGCGGCCGACGCGGCCAGGGCGGCCTCGCGGGTGACGGACAGGATCGTGCCCTCGACGGGGGTCTCGACCGCCAGCCAGGCCTGCTCGTCGGCCCGGCGCAGCGCCTCGACGAGGTGCTCCGGGCCGGCGGCGTCGACGCCCGCCAGGGCCTCGGCCCAGCCGCGCAGCAGCTGGCTGGTGATGATCCCGGAGTTCCCGCGCGCGCCGAGCAGGGCGCCGGTGGCGGCCGCGGTGGCGATCTGCTCCAGGCCGGCGTCGTCGGGCAGGCCGCCCACCTCCTGCGCCGCCCGGACCAGGGTGAGGTGCAGGTTCGTCCCGGTGTCGCCGTCCGGCACGGGGTACACGTTGAGCGAGTCGATCGCCTCGCGGTCGCGCTCGATCCCCGCGAGCGCCAGCGACAGCCACCGCCGGGCCAGGACGGCGTCGAACAGGACGGCTGGTGCCACGGTGGTGGGTGCCTCCTGGTCGGCATTTGGGGACGGGCCCGGGTGTCCGATACCTTAGTCCGGATGCCCGGTGCGCCCGGGCACGTCGCGTCGGCAGCGGGAACAGCCCCGCCGACCACCCGTTCCCAGGACGTAGGAGATCACCCGTGGCTGCCAACTGCGACGTCTGCGGCAAGAAGCCGAGCTTCGGCAACAGCATCTCGCACTCGCACCGGCGCACCTCGCGCCGCTGGAACCCGAACATCCAGCGCGTGCGCGCGATGGTCGGCGGTACGCGCAAGCGCATCGACGTCTGCACCTCGTGCCTCAAGGCCGGCAAGGTCGCTCGCTGACCCCACCCGCTCGACCAACCCGCCTGACGCACCCGCTCGACCCGACAGGGCCGGTCCCACCAGGGACCGGCCCTTCGTGCGTCCGGTGCGTCCCCGTGCGGCGCCGGCTCACCGGCGGAAGTGGTCCCAGCCGCCGGACGAGTCGGGCCAGTACCCGTCGACCAGCACGGGCGGGTACCCCACGAGCCGCGGCAGCACCTGGCCGACCAGGTCCCAGCCGTCCGGCACCGCGCCGGAGAAGGTCGCCGCGAGCGGGTGGTCCTCCCCGCCGGTGAGCACCCAGGTCCGTGCCAGGTCCTCGGCCCCGCGCCGACCGATCACCGCGGCCGCGGCGGGCACCAGGACCGTGCGCCGTCCTCTCAGCACGGGGTCGTCGCCGTCCAGGTCGATCGTCACGCCGCTGGCGTCGGCGATCCGGCCGAGGTCGAGCAGCAGCCCGTCGGAGACGTCGAGCATCGCGGTGGCGCCGGCCAGCGATGCCTCGCGGCCGGCCAGCACGGGCGGGTCGGGACGGCGGTGGGCGGCGACCAGGTCGGGGTCCACGTCGGGCCGGCCGGCCTCCAGCAGCGCGAGCCCGGCGGCGCTGCGTCCCAGGTTCCCCCGGACGGCCACGACGTCGCCGTGCCGGGCGCCGGAGCGCAGCACCGGGTCGCGGCCCTCGAGGTCGCCGAGCACGGTGACCGAGACCATCAGCACCGGGCCGGACGACAGGTCGCCCCCGGCCACGGTGGTGCCGGTCGCAGCGCAGCCGATCGCGAGGCCGCGGGCGAACCCCTCCACCCAGGAGACCGGCGTCGAGGCCGGCGCGACCAGCGAGACCAGCAGCGCGGTCGGGACGGCTCCCATCGCGGCGACGTCGGCGAGGTTCTGCGCGGCGGCCTTGACCCCGACGTCCTCGGCGCTGGACCAGTCCAGCCGGAAGTCGTGGTCCTGCACCATCACGTCGGTGCTGGCGACCACCCGGGCATCGGGAGCGGACAGCACGGCGGCGTCGTCGCCCGGGCCGAGCAGGGTCGCGCGGCCGGCCGGCAGCAGGGGGAAGATGCGGGCCAGCACGCCGCTCTCGCCGAGCTCGGCCAGCGACGGGCCGACCCCGTCCGCACGGTCCGTCACCGAGCCATCACCCCCAGTCACCAACCCCCTGTCAGGGGACGGGCGCGACACGGTAGCGTGACCGCCGGTCGCCCCGGGTCCGGGCCGACCGGCCGATGACGTCGACTCTCAGGAGGTCACGATGGTGGTTCAGGCCTACGTACTGGTGCAGACCGAGGTCGGCAAGGCGGCGTCCGTCGCCGAGGCCATCGGTGGCCTGCAGGGCGTCGTGATGGCCGAGGACGTCACCGGCCCGTACGACGTCATCGTCCGGGTCGAGGCCGGCAGCGTCGACGAGCTCGGCCCGCTGGTGATGTCGAAGATCCAGGGCGTGCCGGGCATCACCCGGACGGTCACCTGCACGGTGGTCCACGCCTGAGCACCCCCGTCCCTCGCAGCGCCAGGACCCGACGGGCCCTGGCGCTGCTGTTCGTCCTGGGTGGACCGGTGGGGCTCGGTGGGTGCGCGCAGAGCGTGACCGTCGAGGCCGCGCCGCTGGCGTCGGACCCCGGGTGCGCCGAGGTGCTGGTGCGGCTGCCCGACACCCTCGACGACCTGCCGCGCCGCCAGACCACCTCGCAGTCCAGCGCCGCCTGGGGGACGGGCGATGACCAGGTGGTGCTGCGCTGCGGAGTCGAGCCGCTGGGTCCGACCACCGACCCGTGCGTCAGCGTCGGCGCGGTCGACTGGGTCACCGTCCCGCCCCGTGACGGCGCCCCTACGGTCTACACCTCGTACGGCCGCACCCCGGCCGTCGAGGTCGCCCTGGCGGGCGAGAACCCCTCCGGCGCGGACGTCGTGCTGAGCGAGGTGGGTGGGGCGGTCGAGGCGCTCCCGCCCGACCGCTCCTGCACCTGATGAAAACGCCTGTGCCGCAAGCGCCGCAGTCATACACACTGACCAGATGGAGAAGATCACCGCACGCCTGCTGAGCTGGGCGAGCATCCTGGAGGACGAGACCCGGCAGCAGGCGGTCACCACCGCGTCGCTGCCGTTCATCCACCCGCACCTGGCCCTGATGCCCGACGCCCACCTGGGCAAGGGCGCCACGGTCGGCTCGGTCATCCCCACGCTCGGGGCGATCATCCCGGCCGCGGTGGGTGTCGACATCGGGTGCGGCATGGACGCCGTCCGCACCCAGTGGCAGCTCACCGACCTCCCGAGCGACCTCCGGGCGCTGCGCGAGGCGATCGAGGGTGCCGTGCCGCTCTCGGCCGGCGGGTACAACACCGAGGTGTCCGAGACGGCCGCACCGCGGGTCGCGGACCTCGAGGCACGGGCCGACAAGGCCGGGTTCGACCCGGCCCGGTACGCGGGCGGGTGGCGGATGCAGCTCGGCTCGCTGGGGTCCGGCAACCACTTCATCGAGGTGACCGTCGACGAGACCGGCCAGGTCTGGCTGTTCCTGCACTCCGGCTCGCGGGGCGTGGGCAACAAGATCGCGACCCACCACATCAAGGTCGCCTCCGAACTGTGCAAGCGCTGGTGGATCGACCTGCCGCACCGCGACCTCGCCTACCTCGCCGAGGGCACCGACGAGTTCTGGGCGTACGTGCGCGAGCTGCGCTGGGCCCAGCACTTCGCCCGGCTCAACCGCGCCGAGATGATGGACCGGGTGGTGGGGTGCGTCGAGGCCTGGGCCAGCGGGACGGTCGAGCGCACCGAAGAGATCTCCTGCCACCACAACTACACCGAGGTCGAGACCCACTTCGGCAAGCGGGTCTGGCTGTCCCGCAAGGGCGCCATCTCCGCCCGCAAGGGCGAGCCCGGGCTGGTCCCAGGCTCGATGGGCACGGCCTCGTACGTCGTGATCGGCAAGGGCAACCCGGTGGCGCTCAACTCCTCCCCGCACGGCGCCGGACGGGAGTACTCGAGGTCGAGGGCGCGCAAGACCTTCTCGCACGCGCAGCTGCGGGAGGCGATGCAGGGCATCGAGTACCGGGACACCGACGCCTTCATCGACGAGATCCCGATGGCCTACAAGGACATCGACGTCGTGATGGCCGACGCGCGGGACCTCGTCGAGGTCCGGCACGTGCTGCGCCAGGTGGTCAATGTCAAGGGCGACTGAGTCCCGCCGAGGCTCAGGGCGTCCAGCGACGGGCGTGCAACCGCTCGTAGGCCGGGCGGCAGGCCTCGGCCACCTCGGCCGCGGTTCCGTACAGGTGCACGGGGTCGCGGTGGTGGCGCTCGAAGCCGGTAGAGCGCTCGACCGCGGCGTACCAGTAGGGCGCCCACACGCCGTCGCTCGCGCGCGGACCGGCGGGCCAGTGCAGCATCCGGTCCGTGAAGGGGACATCGATCCGGCGGCAGATCTCGCGCAGGAACGCCTCGGGCTCAGCGAGGAAGTCGGCGGCGTCGACCACCATCGGCTCTCCCACCGCGTCGCAGAGCTCGTCGAACAGGCGCGCCTGCTGCAGCAGGCCGATGTCGTCGGGCACGACGTCCTCGCGGGACCGCGTGTACGAGGCGACCACCTCGCTCGGGTCGCGGACGAGCAGCACGTCGTGCAGCCCGGCGATCCAGGACCGGTCCTCGACCGAGTCGACCAGGTGGTGCGTCATGTGCTTCTGGTACTGCACCCGCACGCTCGCGGGCAACGGGCCGGTCAGGGCGCAGACCACTGCGCGCCAGTCCGTCTCGCCGGCGGCGATCACCTCGTCGCGGCCGGGGTGGTCGAGACCGGTGACGTCCAGGTAGTGCGCGTACAGCGGCTCGTCGACGACGACGCAGTCGTCCCTGTTCTCCCACGCCCGCATCAGCGCGGTGGAGATGTTGCGTGGCCCGGACCACACCGCGAGCCGGACGGGCTCAGCCACCCGGCGCCCCGGCCGCCGCGACGTCGGCCGCGACCGCCTCGAGGTACAGCGTGCGCAACCGGTCGGTGACCGGGCGGGTGCCGTCGCCGAGCGTGCGGCCGTCGACCGACCGCACCGGTACCAGGCCTGCGAACGTGCCGGTGACGAACGACTCCTGCGAGCCGTAGACGTCGGTGAGGCTGAAGTTCTTCTCCCGCACCGTCATCCCCGCCTCCCGGGCCACCCGGAGAACCGTCGAGCGGGTGATGCCCCCGAGGCAGTAGTCACCCGACGAGGTCCACAGCTCGCCGCGCCGCACGACGAAGAAGTGCGTCGAGTTGCAGGTGG
>JBBQSN010000143.1:0-8997 GCA_038213835.1 Actinomycetales bacterium | reverse complement strand
GCTGGCCCCACTCCTCGCGGGGGACCCGGAAGTAGTGCAGCTCACCGGCCATGACCAGGCGGGGATCCCCGTCGACCACCAGCTGCTTGGCACGCAGCTCGATCATGGCCGCGCCTCTGCGCCGGTGACCCGCAGGGACACCTGTTGCAGCGTGGCCGCGTCGGGTCCGGTCAGCAGCAGGACCTCGCCCTCGTCGACGCGCTCGGTCAGGTCGGCCCCGAAGTAGGAGAACGCCGTGGCCGAGACCTCGAAGGTCACCTCGGAGGTCTCGCCGGGATCCAGGTCGACACCTACCCAGTCGAAGAGCTCGACCAGCGGGCGCGTCACCTCGGCGACCGGGTCGCGGAAGTAGGCCTGCACGATCTCGTGGCAGGCCCGGTCGCCGGTGTTCGTGACGGCCACTGTGAGCGTGGTCGCCGACTCCAGACCGATGTCCGGATCCGTGAGCTGCGGGGCGGCGTACTCCACGGTGGAGTAGGTGAGGCCGAAGCCGAACGCCAGCCGGGGATGGGTGAGCGCGTCGGCGTAGCGGCCCTCGCGGTGGTCGACGTCGGCGTGGATCAGCCGGCCGGTCGGGCGCTGGTGGGTGCTCGTCGGGATGTGGCCGGTCGACAGCGGGAAGGTCATCGGCAGCCGGCCGTACGGCGCGACGTCACCGGTCAGCACGTCGGCGAGCGCCGACCCGGCCTCGACACCCGGGTGCCAGGCCACGACCACGGCGTCGGCCAGGTCGAGCACCTCGGTGAGGTCGAGCGGACGACCCGTGTAGACCACCACGACCAGCGGCTTGCCGAGCCCGGCGAGCGTACGCAGCAGGTCGAGCTGCCCGGGCGGGAGCCGCAGGTCGGAGACGGAGTTGGCCTCACCCGTTCGGTTGGGGTGCTCGCCGACGAGCGCGACCGTGACGTCGGCGAGCCGCGCCAGCTGGAGCGTGCGGTCGGGGAAGCGGCCGTCGTCGACGGTCAGCCGGTCGCCCAGGCGTTCGGTGAGCGCCGCGGCAGGGGTCACGACGTCCTCGCCCCGGCCGTCGAGCACCCAGGTGCCGAGCAGCACGTCGCCCTCGTGGACGAATCCGCCGGTCAGCAGGACCGAGGCATCCCCGCCCAGCGGCAGGACACCCTCGTTGCGTACCAGCACGTGCGCCCCGACAGCCGCGCGCCGGGCGATGGCCCGGCTCGCCGGGGTGGGGTCGTTGCCGACGGGGCGGTTCCCGGGCGCGGCGGCGCCGTCGAAGAGCCCGAGGCGCAGCTTCATCCGCAGCACCCGGCGGCACGCGTCGTCGACCAGGGCCTCGTCGACCTCGCCGTCGCGGACCAGGTCGGCCAGGTGGGCGAGGTAGGCGCCGCTGACCATGTCGAGGTCGACCCCGGCCTCGATCGCCAGCCGTGCGGCCTCGCGGTCGTCGGCGGCCACGCCGGCGAAGACGATCTGGCCGATGCCGTTCCAGTCCCCGACCACGACGCCGTCGAAGCCCCACTCGCCCTTGAGGACGTCGCGCAGCAGGTGGCGGTGCGCGTGCATCGGGATGCCGTCCACGTCGTTGAAGCCCGCCATCACGCTCAGCACGCCGGCCTCGACCGCCGCCCGGAACGGCCGCAGGTGCAGGTTGCGCAGTGTGTTCTCGCCGACCGACACGGTGTCGTAGTCACGGCCACCGGCCGACAGTCCGTAGCCGACGAAGTGCTTGGCGCACGCGGCGAGCCGGTCGGGCTGGGACGGGTCGTCGCCCTGGAAGCCCTGGGTCGCGGCAGCCGCGAGCCGCGAGGCGAGCACCGGCGACTCGCCGAACGACTCCGCCACCCGGCCCCACCGTGGTTCCTCGGAGAGGTCGAGCATCGGGGCGAAGGTCCAGGCGATGCCGTCGACGGCCGCTTCGCGGGCGGCGTTCTCGGCTGCGAGCCGGACCACCTCGGGGTCGAAGGAGGCCGCCTGGCCGAGCGGGATGGGAGCCACCGTGCGGTGGCCGTGGATCACGTCGCGCCCGAAGAGCACCGGGATCCCGAGGCGGCTGCCGGCCACCGCGAGCTCCTGGGTCGCGTCGATCACCTCGGCCAGCACGCCGTCGTCGCGCTCGTTGCCGGCGGTCGCACCGGAGGCGTGGAGGCTGGACCCGATCTGCCCGGCGCGCAGCGCCTCGGCGTCGTCGTGGGGGTCGACGTTGGCGGCCTGGTGGGTCTGGCCGACCTTCTCGTCGAGAGTCATCACGGCCATCAGGGCGTCGATACGCGCCTCGACATCGAGGGTCGGGTCGAGCCAGCGGCGGTCGGTCATCAGTAGGTCTCCACGCGTAGGTCGGTGCCGGCGTCCAGGGCGGCCCGCAGGTCGTCGGTGTCCACCGACACGCCTGCACGCCGGTGGGGGTTGTCGAGCGAGGTGAGGTGCAGCTCACCGGTGGCGCCGACCACACGTCGTACGCCGACGCCCTCGGGGCCGACCACGAAGGTCAGGTGGGCAGGCCGGCCGAGCAGCCGGACGGTGGCGCGCAGACCGTCGCCGCCGGCGGGCAGCACCGGGTCGACCTCGACCCGGTCGCCGCGACGACGCAGGCCGAGCAACCGCTCGACCACCAGCCGCAGGGCCAGGCCCGGCCCCGACGAGTAGATCCGCCAGCCGCCCTCGAGGGGCACCTCGCCGGCCATCAGGTCGGGGTAGTGCTCGGACGCGTCGTCCCGGTCGGCGAAGGCGCCGTCGGAGGAGGAGTAGTAGCAGCTGCGTTGGCGCGGCCGGGACTGGGGCACCCGGTCGGTCAGACCCCACGGGCTCGCCAGCGCGAGTGCCCGCAGCAGCGCGGCACCGTCGCCGACCCGGGCCAGTGCCTCGGCGTAGCGGAGATGGGCGTGCACGTACATCAGGCCGATCTCGCGACCCCAGAACGTGCTCGCCTCGGCGCGCTGGAAGGTCGTCATCGGCCCGCCCCGATAGGCCACCGGGCGGTCGAAGAGCCGGGCGCCGTCGGGCCCGAGCAGGTGCTGCTCGATCATCGCGAGGTGGTGGCGCGCGTCCTCGGGGCCGAGGACGTCGGCGGTGACCGCGTGCACCCACGGCAGGATGCCGTAGGTCAGTCCGGTGCGGGTGTCGCGCGGGTGGACCAGCGGCTCAGCCGCGCAGTCCGTGTCGGTGGCTGTGTCTGCGTCGTAGAGGAGGTAGCCGGGCATCAGCCCGTCGAGCAGCATGTCCTTGCCGATCGACTCGCGCGTCCGCGCGGCCAGGGCCGCTGCGTCGTCGGCCAGGGTGGGTGCGGCGCCGACGGCACGGAGCCCCTGGGCGAGCGCGTCCAGGGCCTGCACCTGGAGGACCGCGGTCCAGGTCGAGGCCATGCGGCGGGCGAGGTCCGGGTCGGCGGGCTGGAGCGAGTCGTTCCAGTCACCGTGCCCGTACGCCGGCAGCGGGGTGTTCGGGACGAGGAGCTCCTCGATCCGGTCGAGCGCACGACGCAGGTGCTCCTCGACCGGCGCCGGTTCGGTCGCCCCGTCATCGCCGACGAAGGGCACCCGGTGGTCGAGCAGCTGTCCGTCGCCGACGGCGAGGAGGTGCTCGCCGACGGCCAGGAGCGGCCAGTAGACGACGTCGCCGTGGGAGTCCTGCTGGCCCTGCCCGGAGTCGGGTGGGAGGAACTCGAAGGCCTGCGGCCAGTCGCCGCGGGCGTTCTGGGCCAGCAGCACCCGCAGGAGGACCTCGCGCACCTCGTCGTGCCGGTCCAGCGCGGTGAGCAGCCCGACCGGTCCCTGGCAGACGTCGCGGGTGCCCCACCCGCCACCGGAGTACTGCTCGAGGCCGCGGGGGGAGAGGTAGTGGACCAGGGCGTTGTGGGTGAACCACGGCAGCGCGTCCGCGACTGCCGACACCTCGGCGGCTTCGCAGGTGTCGCCGTCCAGTGCGAGACCCAGGGACCCCGTCAGGCGGGGCCAGAAGTCCGCGTCCCCGGAGTCCTGCACCTCGCCGCCGACCCGCAGCGTCAGCCGCCACGCGGTGGTGGGCTCGACCTCGACGACGAGCCAGTCCTCGTCCCGCTCGGCCGCGGCGTCCCCGGACCAGTCGAGGTCGAGCTCCGGCTCGGGAGAGTCGTCCGGACCGGTGTCGAGGGTGACCAGCAACCGGGTGGCGGGACCGCGCAGGACCCGGACGTCGAGCGTGAGCGCGTGGCGCTCGGCCGGTGCCCGGGAGGTCACCTCGATCAGTCGGCCGTCGGGCGCGGCGTACCACCACCAGCAGGCGTCCAGGCCGTTGCACCAGGCGCTCGGCAGGTCGAGCAGCTCCCAGCCGGTGTCCGCGGCGTCGCGGGCGAGGACCCGCAGGCCCTGGCCACGGAACAGCCCGAGATAGCTGCGTCGTCCGGTGAGCACCGGGGCGCGGCCGACGTGGCCGCGGGTGACCTGGGAGTGGAAGGTGCCGCTCATCCAGACCGTCGTGGTCAGGCTGGCCGGGTCGGGGGCGAGGGTGTCGCCGGTGCGCAGGATCTGTCCGTGGGGCCGGAGCACCTCCAGGTCGCGGGCGGCGGTGACCACCTCGCCGCGCGGCGTACGCCAGGTCGACGGCACGCCGTCGGGTCCCCACTCGACCGAGCCGGCCTCGGCGCGCAGGTCGAGCTCGTCGAGGTCGGCGTCGGTCAGGGGTACGCCGGACAGGGCCGGGGCGTCGGCGAGCAGGGTCAGCGCGCGATCGCCGGGTGTCGCGCCGGCCGGGTCTGCCCTCCCGACGGTCGGTGCGGGGGGTCGGGCAGCGGCGGCGGCGCGGACGGCGGTGGTCACGTGGGCGGCGTCGTCGGGGCCGGTCGCCCCGGGGTGGTCCTCGAGCAGCAGGCCGAAGAAGCCGGAGCGGTGCGTGTCGCCCGGCGCGAGATCGACGGGCTCGTCCTGGACGACGGCGAGGGTGTGCTCGTGCTGCCGCCGGGTCGACGGCAACGTCGTCCGGTCCAGGCCCGACCAGACGACCCCGTCGGTCGTCCGCTCGACCAGCTGGAGCACGTCGGTGGCCCAGCCGACGCCGCGGCCGAGGGAGCCGACCACCACCCACGGGACCTTGGTGCCCGGCATGTTCTGGCGTACGCCGAGGGCCACGCCGTGCTCGGCGGTCTCGATGGGGGAGACGTCGAGGTACTGGCTGACGTAGTACTGGTTGTTGTCGACGGCTCCTGCGGGGGCCAGCGCCGGGTCGTGGACGCAGACGGAATCCACCCGGACCGGCTCCTCGCCGAGGTTGGTGACGTCGAGGTGCCACGACCAGCCGGGCTCGTCCGCGGCGAGCGCCAGGGTCAGTCGGTAGCCAAGGTCGTGACCGGGTCCGCTCCAGCGGCCGGTGGCCTGCAGGTTGCCGTCGACCTCGGCCACGGTCGTCGTCGGTGACTGCTGCCCCAGGAGGGGGACGCGGCGTACGGTCGCGCCGTCCAGGACGCGCAGGTGCACGTTGCTCGCACCGGCCTCGATGCTCGTGGCCGGGTTCAGCAGGAGGCTGAGCCCGCGGACCTCCAGCCGGGTCAGCGCCCCGTGGGCGTTGACTTCGGCCGTCGCGCCGGCGGGACTCCCCAGTGTTCGCATGGGGCCTGTTCCTACCAGCCACACCAGGTCGCGTCAGGACTGTCGGGGACTGTAAATAGATGTAAGCGGACGCGTGAGCGTGGCCGTCGGCATGTAACTACTTACATCGCGTCGAGCAGGGTCCGGCACTCCGGTCCCGGGCCGACTGGGAGGCTGGGGGAGTGAGCACCGACCCCGAGGACCGTCCGGTCACGATCTACACCGTCGCCGATCGCGCCGGCGTCTCCATCGCGACCGTCTCGCGGGTGCTGCGGGGCACCGCACCGACCTCGCCCACCACGCGGCGCAAGGTCCTCCAGGCCGTGCAGGAGCTCGACTACATCCCGTTGCGGGCCGCGCGGAAGATCGAGGTGCCGCGCCACCAGACCCACGGGCTGGTGCTCCCCGGACTGACGGGGCCCTACTACTCCGAGCTGCTGACCGGTTTCGAGGCAGCCGCGGCGCGCTACGGGCAGTCGGTGGTGATCCAGCTGGCCGGGCCGGCAGTCGACCTGGAGGACGCCGTACGCCGACTGCTGCAGCGCGTGGACGGACTGGTGCTGGCCAACGACACGGTCTCCGACGCGTTCGTGCGCAATGCCTGCCGTGGCACCCCGACGGTGCTCCTGGCGCGCAACCCGGTGGACGGGTGCGACACGGTGCTGGTCGAGAACGTCCGCGCCGCCGAGGAGCTGACGGATC
Organism: Actinomycetales bacterium; assembly: GCA_038213835.1. Taxonomy (GTDB): domain Bacteria; phylum Actinomycetota; class Actinomycetes; order Actinomycetales; family CAWJMD01; genus JBBQSN01. Next base: position 2,782 of record JBBQSN010000143.1, on the reverse strand, counting down.
ACCTGTTGCGGCACCGTCGTCGTCGCCTGGTCTTCGTCGGCGACCCGGCCGACTCCCACGACGTCACGGAGCGCTACGCCGGCTTCCGGGCCGCGCTGGCACGCTCGACGGCAGTGGAGGCCCGTCCGCCGATCCTGGTTCCCCTCGAGGAGGGGAGTGGGCCCGGTGTGGTGGCCACCCTGGCCGGCGCCGACCAGCCGGCCGACGCGCTGGTGTGCGCGAACGACGAGCTGGCTGTCGCCGTGATGTCGGTGCTGGCGCGTCAGGGGGTGCGTGTGCCCGACGACCTGGCGGTGGTCGGGTTCGACGACATCATGACCTCACGCTTCGTGGCTCCCGGTCTGACCACCGTGGTCCAGCCGACGCGCTCCCTGGGGCACTGGGCCGCCATCCGCCTGCACGAGCGGATCGAGGGCCGGAGGCACGACGTGCACCCGCAGGTCCTGCCCACCCGCCTCGTGATCCGCGGTTCGTGCGGGTGCCCGTGGGAGGGGCCCGACCTCCGGTCACCGAACGCCTAGGGTGTTGTGGTGCCGTCCCTCCAGGAGCTCGTCCGGGCTCACACGGACCTCGACGAGGACGATGTGGGGTGGCTGCAGCGGCTGATGGCGGACTGGCAGATCCTGGCCGATCTCTCCTTCGCCGACCTCGTGCTGTGGCTGCCCGACCGCGAGGGGAGCGGCTACTGGGCCGGTGGCCAGATGCGGCCGACGACCGGTCCGACGGCCCTGGTCGACGACGTCCTGGGCACCTTCATCCCGACCGGCCGCCGACGGATGCTCGACGAGGCCTTCGAGCTCGGCCGGGTGGTGCGCGAGGGCGATCCCGAGTGGCGCGACGACGTCCCGGTGCGGGTCGAGGTCATCCCCGTCCGCAGGGCCGGGCACGTGATCGCGACCATCGCGCGCAACACCAACCTGCTCGGCGTACGCACCCCCAGTCGCCTCGAGCTCAGCTATCTCCAGACCGCCGGAGACCTCGCGCAGATGATCGCGGCGGGCCACTTCCCGCTCTCGGGCCAGCGAGGCGACCACGCCGACTCGCCGCGCGTGGGCGACGGCTTCGTCCGCCTGGACCCGGCAGGCAAGGTCGTCTACGCCAGCCCCAACGGGCTCTCGGCCTACCGGCGGCTGGGTCTCCAGGGCGACCTGGCCGGACTCGTCCTCACCGACCTGACCCGCGACCTCGTGCCTCCGCGTCGCCGTCCCGACGAGGAGACGCTGAGCGCGGTCCTCGGTGGCCGTGACGGTCGCGAGACCGAGATCGGCACCGACGACGTCACGCTGATCGTGCGCAGCATCCCGCTGCGCCCGAGCGGTGATCGGAGCGGGGCGCTGCTGCTGGTCCGTGACGTGTCCGAGCTGCGCCGTCGCGACCGGGAGCTGGTGACCAAGGACGTCACCATCCGTGAGATCCACCACCGGGTGAAGAACAACCTCCAGACCGTGGCCGCGCTGCTCCGGCTGCAGGCGCGACGGACGCACGCCGAGGATGCCAAGGCGGCACTCGAGGAGGCCGTGCGACGGGTGGGCTCCATCGCGATCGTGCACGAGACCCTCAGCCACACGGTCGAGGAGACGGTGGACTTCGACCAGATCGCCGACCGGCTCGGCGCGATGGTCGTCGACGTCAGCGGCGTCGAGGTCCCGGTGCGCGTGGTGCGGGAGGGCTCGTTCGGGGCGCTCCCCTCGGAGTCGGCGACGCCGCTGGCCATGGTGCTGACCGAGGTGTTGCAGAACGCGGTCGAGCACGGCTTCGCCCACCGCGCGGGCACGTCGGACGGGGCCAGCGAGGGCCGCGTCACCGTGACGGCGCGGCGCATCGTCGGACGCTTGCACGTCATCGTCGAGGACGACGGCGACGGCCTGCCGGAAGGCTTCGACCTCGACGGATCGACCCAGCTGGGCCTCTCCATCGTGCGAACGCTCGTCGAGTCAGAGCTCGGCGGAGTGTTCGAGATCGGCCCCGGAGTGCGCGGCACGCGCGTCCAGGCGGACCTACCCCTGGGCTGACGGGTCAGCCCAGCGCGGTCAGGCGGTGCGGATGCGGGCCCGGGCGTTGCGGCGCTTCAGCGCCCGCCGCTCGTCCTCGCTGAGGCCACCCCAGACTCCGTGGTCCTGTCCGGCCTCGAGGGCCCACGCCAGGCACTGTTCGCGCACGTCGCATCGACGGCACACCTGCTTGGCCTCCTCGATCTGGAGGATGGCCGGGCCGGTGTTGCCGATGGGGAAGAACAGCTCGGGGTCCTCGTCGAGGCATGCGGAGCGGCTGCGCCAATCCATGATGTGGGGGAATCCCTCTTTCGTTCACGCACAGTGGCTGTTGCGGACAGTCAGCGGAGCCCGGGCGCGGTAGGCGCAGCGACCAGACTGACAACGTTTGATCGTTCACACAACCCCAGAGTCTCACCAAACAGCGTCGCGTCCGTCACAAGTAAGGTTCGTGAGTGCCCGTTACCGCTCCCGGACCAGACCTGCCCGTGCCAGCACCCCTCGTCGTGGCAGCGTCACTGGCGGGCGTGGAAGCAGTGCTCCTCGCCTCGCTCGGTGTCCTCGAGCTCGCCTCACTGCGCCTGGCCCGGCTCACCATGGGTGCCACGACGGCCATCTTCTTCGTCGCTGCGGCGGCGGGGCTGGCCTGGTGTGCCTGGTCACTGTGGCGCGTCCGACGCTGGGCTCGCGGCCCCGTCGTGATGACGCAGCTCATCTGTCTGGGCCTCGCCTGGAACTTCTGGGGTGGGCAGACCAAGCCGGTCTCGGTCGGCCTGGCGCTGGTCGCGCTG
>JBBQSN010000142.1:0-9124 GCA_038213835.1 Actinomycetales bacterium | reverse complement strand
TACCCACGGGTCGGGACGTGGCTGGCACGCCCCCATCATCGCGTGCCACCCACCGCGGACCCTGCGTGGGCGTGCCCCGACGGGCTGGGTTAGCGTCGGCGGGTGAGCCCTGCTCCGGACGCCACGACCCCCAGGCGCGTGGCCATGCTGTCCGTGCACACCTCCCCGCTCGAGCAGCCCGGCACCGGCGACGCGGGTGGTCTCAACGTCTACGTCGTCGAGCTGGCGAAGCGGCTGGCCCAGCGCGGCACCGAGGTCGAGGTGTTCACCCGCGCCACGTCGTCGCTGACCTCGGGCCTGGACGGTACCGTGGTCGAGCTGGCCCCCGGGGTGACGGTGCGGCACGTGGTGGCCGGGCCGCTGTCCGGGCTGGGCAAGAACGACCTGCCGGGCCAGCTCTGCGCGTTCACCGCTGGCGTGATGCGCGCGGAGGCGGCGCAGGACCCCGACTTCTACGACGTCGTCCACTCGCACTACTGGCTCTCGGGCCAGGTGGGCTGGCTGGTGGCCGACCGGTGGAACGTCCCGCTGGTGCACAGCATGCACACGATGGCCAAGGTGAAGAACGCCCACTTGGCCGAGGGCGACACCCCGGAGCCGAGCGGCCGCGAGATCGGCGAGGAGCAGGTGGTCGCCGCCGCCGACCGGCTGATCGCCAGCACCGACGCCGAGGCCGCCGAGCTGGTCGACCTGTACGGGGCGCCGCGCGAGCGGGTGGCGGTGGTGCCGCCGGGCGTCGACCTGGACACGTTCTCGCCGGCCGGCGACGAGGCCCGCGCCGCCACGCGCTCGCAGCTGGGGCTCGACGCCGACGCCCACGTCCTGCTGTTCGCCGGACGGATCCAGCCGCTCAAGGCACCGGACGTGCTCGTGCGGGCCGCGGCCCACCTGCTGCGCTCGTCGCCGTCGCTGCGGTCGCGGCTGGTCGTGGTGGTGCTCGGCGGCCCGAGCGGCAGCGGCCTGGACCGCCCGGAGGAGCTCCAGGAGCTCGCCACCCGGCTCGGCCTGATGGCAGTGCCCGGCGTGCCCGACGTCGTGCGGTTCGAGCCGCCCGTTCCGAGACAGGTCCTGGCGCAGTGGTTCCGGGCTGCCGACCTCGTGGTCGTCCCGAGCCACAGCGAGTCCTTCGGCCTCGTCGCGATCGAGGCCCAGGCCTGCGGGACACCGGTCGTCGCTGCGCGCGTGGGTGGGCTGGAGACCGCTGTGGCGCACGGGGTCTCGGGCGAGCTGGTCGCCGGCCACGACCCGGCGGACTGGGCCCGCGTCCTCGGCGGCCTGCTCGCTGACCCGGACCGGATGGTGCGGCTGCGCAAGGGGGCCCGGGAGCAGTCGCTGCGGTTCGGCTGGGACGCCACGGTCGACGCCACTCTCGCCGTCTACGCCGGGGCGCGTGCGGAGCGTCTTGCTCGTCTGGAGCTTCCGAGATCGCCTGTGCCGCAAGGTGCTCCGGTCGGTGGGGTCGAGGTTTCCCCGTGAGCGTCGCCATCGAGCGGGCGAAGGTCGAGGTCGAGGCGTGGCTGGCGGAGGCGTCGGTCGCCGAGCCCGCCAACGGACCGCACGGTCCGGCGCGGGTCGAGCACGAGCTCGGCACCCGACCCGGCGAGTACGTCGTGCAGCTGCCGGGGGAGCGCAAGCTGCGCACGCCGGTGTCGCTGCTGCTCGGCGACCACTCGCTCTCGGTGTCCGCCTTCGTGGTGCGCAACCCGGACGAGAACCACGCCGGCGTGCACCGCTGGCTGCTGGAACGCAACACCCGGCTGCGCCAGGTGGCCTTCGCGATCGACCGTTCCGGCGACGTCTACCTCCGAGGACGGCTGCCGCTCGCGGCCGTCACGGTCGACACCCTCGACGGACTGCTCGGCGAGGTGCTCGAGGTGGCCGACGGGTCCTTCAACGAGCTGCTGGCGCTGGGGTTCCTGTCCGCCATGCGCAAGGAGTGGGCGTGGCGGGTCTCGCGGGGCGAGTCCACCAGCAACCTGGACGCCTTCCGGCACCTGCTCGAGCGATGACCCGATCCTGAGCCCCGCGCGACGGGAAAGATCGTCGGACGGGCGTGGGCCCGTTCGGTAGGATCCTGAGATGCGCCACGCAGCCACCCTGGGTCTGGCGGTGCTCGTGCTGGCGTCCTGCTCACCCGTCGGGGGTGACGACCCGCCCGAGGCCGCGGTCCTGGCGGCCTCCTCGACCCTGTCGGCCACCGTGTCGCAGAACGGCCGCGACGTCCACGCCCGACGCATCCAGATCAAGGTGCGCCAGGAGTCGGGTGCGCCCCTGCGGCTCGGTGCGATCAGCGCTGTCGTCCCGGGCTTCGCCGCAGAGCCACGCCGTGACCTCGAGACCAGCACCCGGCCCGGGAGCGGCCTCGACCTGCCCGTCCCGCTCGGCGAGACGGACTGCGCCGCCACCTCGACCGGGGGGTCCGTGATGGTCACCCTGACCGTGACCGGGCTGGACCAACCGGTGTCGCTGGAGGCTCCGGACACCAACGGAGCTCTCGCCAGGCTGCACAGCACCGAGTGCAACGCGGCGGCCGTCACCGAGCTGGTGCCCATGACGTGGAGCGAGGAGTGGTCGCCGCAGGGGACCGGCTCGTCGCTCGTCTCGACAGGGTCGCTCCGGGTGGGACCGGTACCCGCCGGTCACACCGCGACGCTGGTCGGCGTCGACAGCACCGTCCTGTTCACCCCGACCGTCCCCCAGCCGCCGGGCCCCGACCCGTTCCCGATCGATGTCGGACCCGAGGAGGTGCTCGAGCTGGCCATCTCCCTGTCTCCCACCCGGTGCGACGCCCATGCCGTCAGCGAGGGACTGCCGCACCGGGGCTTCGCCTTCCGCGTCCGGATCGGGGTCGACGGTGGTGAGGCAGCGACGGTCACGGTGCAGCCTCCCGAGCGCGCCCGGTCCGTCATGCTCGACTCGTTGCTGACCCGGTGCGGGCTCGGCTGATGCGGCCGACGACGGGGGCCCGTGGCGCCGCTGCTCAGGGGTAGGCGGCCGGCTCGGTGGGGCACCCGTTGGCGGCGTGCCAGGCACGCACCTCCGGGGCGGGGTCGGCGTCGGTGCCCGTGCGCCAGCGCTCCAGGAACGGGTACGGGCTCACCACGCCACGACGGGTGAACCAGTCGCCCGGTCCGCACCCGGCGGGGCTGATGCCGAGGTGCAGGTGGCACCCGGTCCCGGACGCCGAGCCGGTCTCGCCGACCGCGCCCAGCACCTCCCCGGCCTGCACCCGCTGCCCCGGCTGCACCGAGACCTCGGACAGGTGCGAGCCGTAGTAGCGCACGCCGTCGTCGCCGAGGAGCGTCACCGACAGCCCGCGCGGTCCGGGCCGAGGTTGCTGCCGCGGTCCCAGGTGTCGGCCGTCGTGGTCTCGGCGACCTCGCTCGCGGCGACGGCCAGCACGGGGGTCCCGCAGGGGACGAAGACGTCGGTGGCCGGGTAGTCGTGGTGGTCGCGCGCGTAGTCCGCGGCACCGGCCACCGGGAAGGCGCGGGTGCCCGCCACGACCCGTCCGGCCAGGTCCGGCAGGGGCAGCGGCAGGGTCGGCTCGAGGACGTCGGTGCCGCGGCCCACCGGCGTCGGGACGGCCGGAGGCTCGGCCGGTGTCGTCGGGGCGGGCGCGGGGGGAGCGATCATCAGGGCCAGGGTGAGACCGCCCACGACACCGGCGGTCAGGAGGGCGTGCGCGAGCACCTGCCGTGCCGTCACGGTGGCCGCCGTCCCACCCGGTCCGGTGCTCATCGTTCATCTTCTCCCGCGTGGCGGGCCGTGCAACGCTCAGTAGGCTGACGCGCATGTCGTACACCCTGGTGATGCTCCGCCACGGCGAGAGCGAGTGGAACGCGAAGAACCTCTTCACGGGCTGGGTCGACGTCCCGCTCTCGGAGAAGGGGACGGTCGAGGCGCGTCGCGGCGGCGAGCTGCTGGCCGGCGCCGGCGTGCTGCCGGACGTCGTGCACACCTCGCTGCTGCGGCGCGCGATCACGACCGCGAACCTCGCCCTCGACGTCGCCGACCGGCACTGGATCCAGACCAAGCGCTCGTGGCGGCTGAACGAGCGCCACTACGGCGCCCTGCAGGGCCTGGACAAGAAGCAGACCCTGGCCGAGTACGGCGAGGAGCAGTTCATGCTCTGGCGCCGCTCGTACGACACCCCGCCGCCGCCGATCGAGGCCGACAGCGAGTTCAGCCAGGCGGGCGACCCGCGCTACGCCGACCTCGGGGCGGACATGCCCGCGAGCGAGTGCCTGGCCGACGTCGTCGCGCGGATGCTGCCGTACTGGGAGTCCGAGGTCGTCCCCGACCTGCGCACCGGCAAGGTGGTGCTCCTCGCAGCGCACGGCAACTCGCTGCGCGCGCTGGTCAAGCACCTCGACGGCGTCGGCGACGACGCCATCGCCGGCCTCAACATCCCGACCGGCATGCCGCTGGTCTACGAGCTGGACGAGCAACTGGTGCCCGTCGTTCCCGGTGGCCGGTACCTCGATCCCGAGGCGGCGGCCGCGGCGGCCGCGGCGGTCGCCAACCAGGGGCGCTGACCCAGGACTCTCCCCGCTGGTCAGGACGGGTGGTTCGTGGCCGTGCTGTCGGCGGCGAGGTCCCACTGGCCGGTGACCAGGAACTGCACCCGCTCGGACAACGACACGGCGTGGTCGCCGAACCGCTCGAAGTACCGGCTGCACAGCGTGATGTCGACCGCCGTCTGCACCGGGTGCGCCCAGCCGGGCGAGGCCAGCTCGTCGAAGACCGTGCGGTGCAGGTCGTCCAGCGCGTCGTCGTCCGGGCCCATCTCGGCGGCCACGGCGAGGTCGCGGCTGGCGATGACCTGACCGGCCTTCTCGGCCAGCCGTACCCCCGTGGCGCCCATCTCGGCGAACAGGGGAGCGAGGTCCTCGGGGACGACATGGTGCGGGAAGCGCAGCCGGGCCACCTGGGCGACGTGGCGGGCGAGGTCGCCCATCCGCTCGATCGTGCTGCTCATCCGCAGGCCGGCCACGACCACCCGCAGGTCGGTGGCGACCGGCGCCTGGCGGGCGAGCAGCTCGACGGCGCGCTCGTCGACCTGGCGCTGGATGGCGTCGATGTGGGCGTCACCGGCGATCACGCGCTCGGCCAGGGTGAGGTCGGCCTCGAGCAGGGCGCGGGTTGCGTCGCCCATCGCCGCAGCGACGAGCGCCGTCATGTCGACCAGCTGGCCGTCGAGGTGCTCGAGCTCGGTGTGGAACTGCTGACGCATCGGGGTCCCTTCACGTGTGGTGCGGACGGGCACGACGCACGTCCACGGTCGCCATGCTCCGGCGTCACGGTGAACGCAGGTCGCTGCCCAGGTGAACATCTGGGTGACCGCCGGCCGCACGGACCCGTCCCGGCCGGGAGCGGTCCGCTCCCGGCCCTACGCTGGCGAGGTGCAGCCGTCGGTCGTGCTCCTGACAGCGGCCCTCACCGTACTGGTGCTGGTCGTCGCCCTGGTCGCGTTCCGGTGGAGCGAGCGCGAGTCGCGGGTCCTCGTGCAGGACCGTCCCGAGCTGCCACACGGCGTCACCGACGTGCTGGCGGCGCTGCGGTCGGCCGCGATCGTGGTCGACGTCGCCGACGCCGTCGTGCGGGCCACGCCCCCGTCCTACGCGCTGGGCCTGGTACGGGGCCACGAGCTCGCCCACGCAGAGATCGTCGACATGGTGCGGTCGGTGCGGCGCGACGGCCTAGTGGTGGAGCGCGAGCTCGACCTCCCCCGCGGACCGCTCGGACGCGGCACCCTGGTGGCCCTGGTGCGGGTCGCGGCCCTCGGCAGCCTGCACGTGCTCGTGCTGGTCGAGGACCGCACCGAGGCACGTCGGGTCGACGAGGTGCGGCGCGACTTCGTCGTCAACGTCTCGCACGAGCTGAAGACGCCGGTGGGGGCCATCTCGCTGCTGGCCGAGACGATGGACCAGGCGGCCGACGACCCGCAGGCCGTCCGGCGGTTCGCCGGGCGGATGCACCGCGAGGCCGACCGGCTGGCGGCGCTGGTGCAGGAGATCGTCGACCTGTCGCGGTTGCAGACGCACTCGGCCCTGGCCGAGCCCGTGCTGGTCGACGTCGACCTCGTGGTCGCCGAGGCGGTCGACAGGGCCCGGCTCGCCGCCGACGGCAAGCGGATCGGTCTGGAGGTCGCCGCTGCGTGCGGCGCCAAGGTCTACGGCGACCACGACCTGCTCGTGACGGCGGTGCGCAACCTCGTCGACAACGCCGTGCGCTACTCCGAGGAGGGCACCCGGATCGGGATCGGCCTGACCCGCAAGGGGGACCTGGTCGAGATCGCCGTCGCCGACCAGGGCATCGGGATCACGCCCACAGAGCAGGAGCGCGTGTTCGAGCGCTTCTACCGGGTCGACCCGGCGCGCTCGCGCAGCACCGGTGGCACCGGCCTCGGGCTCAGCATCGTCAAGCACGTCGTGGCCAACCACGGCGGCGAGGTGACCGTCTGGAGCCAGCCGTCCGCCGGGTCGACCTTCACCGTCCGGCTGCCGCTCGCCTCGGGCGCGGGACCGGACGACGACATCGACAGCACACCCCCCGTCAGCCGCAGCACGAAGAGGAGCAGGACGTGACCCGGATCCTTCTGGTCGAGGACGAGGAGTCCTTGTCGGACCCGTTGTCCTACCTGCTGGAGCGCGAGGGGTTCGAGGTGGCCATCGCCGCCGACGGACACGCTGCGCTGGACGAGTTCGACCGTGGCGGAGCCGATCTGGTGCTCCTGGACCTCATGCTGCCCGGGCTGCCCGGCATGGAGGTGTGCCGAGCCCTGCGGGCCCGCAGCAGCGTCCCGGTGATCATGCTGACCGCGAAGGACAGCGAGATCGACAAGGTCGTCGGGCTGGAGATCGGGGCCGACGACTACGTCACGAAGCCCTACTCGTCGCGCGAGCTCGTGGCCCGGATCCGGGCGGTGCTGCGACGCAAGGGCGAGCCGGACGAGCTGCTGCCCTCGACGATCGAGGCCGGCCCGGTGCGGATGGACGTCGAGCGGCACGTGGTCACGGTGCGCGGGGAGCAGACGTCCATGCCGCTCAAGGAGTTCGAGCTGCTGGAGATGCTGCTGCGCAATGCCGGCCGGGTGCTCACCCGCGGCCAGCTGATCGACCGGGTGTGGGGCTCGGACTACGTGGGCGACACCAAGACGCTTGACGTGCACGTGAAACGGCTGCGCAGCAAGATCGAGGTGGACCCCAAGGAGCCGCGGCACCTGGTGACGGTGCGGGGCCTGGGGTACAAGCTCGACCCCTGAGACACCGACCGGAGGTCAGCCCTGGTCGCCGATGTCGGCGACCAGCTCGTCGTACGGAGGCAGGGTGCCGTCGAGCACCGGGACCCTGAGGTTGAGCGAGCTGTCGCCGCCGATGAACGTGACCTCCGTGGTCAGGCCGGGCATGACGTCGAGCCCCTCGACGAAGACCTGCTCCTCCGCCTGCGGCCCCAGGAAGAGGTTCTCCCCGGCTTCCAGGTCGAGGGTCTGGGCCCCGGCGCCGTTCTGGACGTCCACGACCAGCTGGACCGGCTGGTCCGAGGAGTTGAACAGGGCGGTCACCAGCGAGCCGGGCGCGCCCTCCTCCGCGGTGAGCACGATCGCGTTGCGCACCAGCACGGGCCCCACCTCGCCCTGCACGCCGTCGGACGGTGCGTAGGTGACGTTCTGGGTGGTCTGCGGGCTGAACGCCGAGCAGCCGCCGAGGGCCAGCCCGGCGACGGCCGCGAAGCCGGCGAGCCGCACGGTGCGGGTCAGGTGCGGGACGGTCACGGCAAGGCTCCTCGGAAGGGGTGTCGGGCGCGCTGCGCAACTGTACCGACCCCCGCCCGCCCGCCGCCGACCGGATCGTCGTCACCCCGCGCGTGCCACGCCGACGGTCCACCTGTCAACCCCTTCCGAGTGGCTCGTCCGGTCGACCTTAGGCCTCTGACCTGCACAAACGTCCTGTGACAGGTGTCACCGGACGGCGACGGCGTGGTACTCTGGAGGCCGCGAAAGGGGAAAAGTGCAGATGGCATTCAAGGTCGGCGAGACGGTCGTGTACCCGCATCACGGAGCGGCCCACATCGAAGAGATCATGAAGCGCACGATCAAGGGCGAGGAGAAGCTCTACCTCAAGCTCAAGGTGTCCCAGGGTGACCTCACCATCCAGGTCCCGGCCGAGAACTGCGACCTCGTCGGCGTCCGGGACGTCGTCGACCAGGAGGGCCTCGACCGCGTGTTCGCGGTGCTCCGGGCCCCGCACGTGGAGGAGCCGACCAACTGGTCGCGCCGCTACAAGGCCAACCTCGAGAAGCTCGCCTCGGGCGACGTCATCAAGGTCGCCGAGGTCGTCCGCGACCTGTGGCGCCGCGACCAGGACCGCGGTCTGTCGGCGGGTGAGAAGCGGATGCTCGCCAAGGCCCGTCAGATCCTCGTCTCCGAGCTCGCGCTGGCGGAGAAGACCGAGGAGATCAAGGCCGAGGCCATCCTCGACGAGGTCCTCGCGTCCTGATCCTGCTGGTCCGGTCGTGACTGCTGGTCCCCCTGCTGCGCCGCGTGCCGGTGTCGTCCTCGTGGCGGCCGGCCGCGGCGAGCGGCTGGGTGCGGGAGGACCGAAGGCATTCGTCGAGGTCGCAGGTCGGCCACTGCTCGCCTGGGCCCTGGACGGCGTCCGGGCGGCCGGCCTCCACGACGTCGTCGTGGTCGTGCCCGCGACCCACCTCGAGGCCGCGCTGGAGCTCTCCGGCGCGGCCCTCGTCGTCCCCGGGGGACTCACCCGGCAGGAGTCCGTGGCGGCGGGCCTGGTCGCGCTGCCGGAGGTCCCCTTCGTGCTGGTGCACGATGCCGCCCGCGCGTTCGTCCCGCCGACGGTGTTCGCCGCCGTGCTGGCAGCCCTGGTCGCCGGCGAGCACGCCGTGGTGCCCGCTGTGGCACCGGCCGACACCCTGCGGCACCTGCAGGACGGCCCGGTCGACCGGTCCCGGGTCGTGGCGGTGCAGACCCCGCAGGGTTTCACCCGTGAGCTGCTCGAGCGCGCGCACGCCAGCGGTGATCCCTGCGCCACCGACGACGCCGGCCTGGTCGAGGCCCTCGGAGTCCGCGTCCACGTCGTCCCTGGCTCGGACGAGGGCTTCA
>JBBQSN010000141.1:0-9138 GCA_038213835.1 Actinomycetales bacterium | reverse complement strand
GAAGGTCAGCACGACGTAGCCGGCGGCCTCGGAGAGACCGGCGTTGCCGTTGCCGGTGGCGATCAGGACCATGAGCAGCGCCACGCTGATCAGGCCGAACAGCACCGGGAAGGCCAGCGGCAGCCGCAGCGAGGCGACCGTGAGCGAGCCGAGCGCGCCGCCGATGCCGAACGCGGCCAGCACCCACGCGTGCTCGGTCGGACCGCCGCCGGCGTTGTCCTTGATCGCGAAGGGAGCCAGCACCTCGAACGGGCCCATCATCACCAGGATCATCACCGAGGCGTAGACGAGCGTGGCGAGCAGCCAGGGCGTGCGGACCACGAGGACGAAGCCCTCCCGGACGTCGCCCAGCAGCTGCCGGACAGGGTGGGTGCCGTCGTCGACGACCTCGCGACGCACCGCGGTCAGCGGCATGCCCAGGACGAACGCCGCGGCGGCGAGGGCGGCGAGCGCGGCAGCCCCCAGAGCCACCGCCGGCGACCACGCGCCCACGAGCGCGCCGGCGATCGCCGGGCCGGCCGCCTGCATCAGGGCGGGACGCAGGACCCCCTCGAGGCCGTTGGCGGCGAGCAGGTCGGTCTCGGGCACCAGCGAGGGCAGCACGGCCGAGTAGGCGGGGAAGTACATGCCGGCAGCGAGCCCCGTGAGCAGCGAGGCCAGCGACAGGTGCCAGATCTCGAGCAGCCCCGAGAAGCCCAGCAGGGCCACGACCCCCAGCGCCGCCGCGTTGACCAGCTCGACGACCAGCAGGATCCGCTTCTGCGGCAGCCGGTCGGCCAGCGCCCCGCCGAGCAGGGTGGTGGCCAGCATGCCGACCGCGCTGCCGGTCATCACGAACGAGACCTCGGTGGGGCCCCCACCGAGCTCGACGACCTGCCAGAACAGGGCGATGACGACCAGGCCGGCTCCGAGCACGGACGCCACCAGCGAGCCGAACAGCCACCGGTAGCCCGGGCTGCGCAGCGGCGTCAGGGCCTTCGGGGTCGCCATGGCGGGTGTCTCCTCGGTGGTCGCGGTACGTCCGCTCATCGTGCGGGACGCCACCGCGTGAGTTCCAGCGGGTTCCTGGGGTGATCACCCGGGACGCGCCGGAGCTCATCGTGGCGGACGGGTGCGACGGCCGCGGGCGAGCTCGGTGCCGAGGGCGTCCAGGCGGTGCTCCCAGATCACCCGGAACTGCTCGACCCAGGCGTCCACCTCCTGCAGCCCCGCCGGGTCGACCGCGTAGAGCCGCCGGGTGCCCTCGGGTCGGACCGTCGCGAACCCCGTGTAGAACGCGGTCGTGGCCCGCTGCGCCGCCCTGGCCTGCTGCTCCGCCTCGCCGTCGGAGACCGCGGCGTCGGCCCAGCCGGCGCTGCTCCCACCGAGGTAGGCGCGTCCCTCGCCCGAGGCCGACCAGGTCTCGATCTCGGCGGGGTCGACGCAGTCGGCGGACCCGAGATGCAGGTCGAGCCCCCTCAGGCCGAGCTCCCAGCCGACGCCGATGGCGCCGGCTCCGTCAGCACCCCAGAACTCCTCCGGGACGTGGGCGGTGTGCCGCAGCACCACGGTGGTCGCGTCGGAGAGCACCTCGCCGCCCGCGTTGTTCTCGACCTGGAACCGCCCTCCGACGCTCAGGTCGCCCGAGACGGGGGAGAACCAGCGGGGAACCGCTCCTGGTCGGTGAGGGCGTCCCAGACGTCTTCGACCGGGGACGGGTAGGTGCGGGTGGCGACGACGCCTCAGCCGGCCTGCTGGGCGTCCCGCCACGCGACCCAGCGACGCAGCGCGGACATGTCGAAGTCGGGACCGCCGGTGCTCACGGTGAACAGGGTGACGCCGAGGTCCAGCAGCGCCTGGCCGTTCTCGGCCGGGTCCTCACCGACGCCCACCGACCGCTCGATCTCGGCCGGGTCGCGTCCCAGGTCGGCGCAGTGGCCGTCCAGGATCCTCACCTTGCGCTCCACCACCTGGACGTCGCCGAAGCCGTGCCAGATGTCGGCGTGCCGGGCCACCAGCTTCAACGTCTTCTTCTCGCCGCCGCCGCCGATGAGCACCGGGATGTGGCGGGTCGGGGCGGGGTTGAGCTTCCCGAGCCGGGCCTCGATCCGGGGGAGCGCCTGGCCGAGTGCGTCCAGGCGGCCGCCGGCCGTGCCGAACTCGTAGCCGTACTGGTCGTAGTCCTTCTTGAACCAGCCGGAGCCGATGCCGAGGATCAGGCGGCCGCCGCTGATGTGGTCGACGGTGCGGGCCATGTCGGCCAGCAGCTCGGGGTTGCGGTAGCTGTTGCAGGTGACGAGGGCGCCGATCTCGACCTCGGACGTCGCCTCGGCCCACGCGCCGAGCATCGTCCAGCACTCGAGGTGCAGGCCATCGGGCTCACCGGAGAGCGGGTAGAAGTGGTCCCAGTTGAAGATGATGTCCGCCCCGACCTCCTCGCCCTCGGCGGCCGCACGGCGGATGTCCGCGTAGGCCGCGTGCTGCGGCTGGAGCTGGACACCGATCCTGATCGGCCGAGGAGTCATGCCTCTGAGGCTAAGGCGGTGCGGCGCTGCGTGCCAGGGATGACGCCGTGGTGGTGCGGGCGCAGCGTCGCCGGTGGATCAGGACCAGCAGGGCGGCGGCGCAGGCGGCCGTGACCAGCGGTGCGCCGACGACGAACGGCCACCGCACCGAGGGCGCGCCGGTGCCGGCCGGTGCGCCCTCGTCCTGGGCCCGCGCGAAGGCCAGGAAGGCGTCGCCGACCGGGAGCGCCCCACCCAGGTACCGCCGCTGGTCGAACACCTGCAGCGGCAGCCCGGCCAGCTCGGCCTCGCGGTCGAGGTCGGCAGCCAGGTCGCGGTCGCCGGCGCGGCGTGCGCCGCCGAGGCTGAGGACCGTGGCGCTCGCCGACATGCCCAGGACCAACGGCCCGGAGTCGACGTCGCCGTTGCCGCTCACACCCTGCGGGTACTCCCGGACGCCGACCGCCGCCACCGCGCGCCGGACCACGAAGGTGTCCACGTACGACCGCCACTGCTCGGCGGCCCCGCCGGGGTCGATGTCGGGCCAGAACAGCTGCACCAGGGACTGGCTCGAGGCGCGCGGCCCCTGCAGCACGGTGCCGTCCGGTGTCGTGCGGTGCGGGAGCAGGCCGGTCGCGGGATCGCGCAGCGCGTCCACCCGGCCGAGCCACCGCTGCGTCACCAGGTCGGGCGCCGGGCCGCCGAGGACCTGCCTGGCGCGCTCCAGCGCGGCCACCGCGACCACCGTGTCGACCGGCCACGACTGCCCGGGGTAGGCCTCCAGGAGACCGGACCGCGAACGGTCGACGGCCGCCCGCAACCCGTCCCAGCGCCGGCGCAGCTCGCCCAGGTCGTCCCCCGAGCCGCTCAGGCGGGCCACCTCGGTGCGCAGCAGCAGGGTCCACCCGGCGTGGAAGACGCCGTAGGGCGGGTCGGCCGCGGGGTCGAACGGTGCGGTCCCGTCGGCGGAGTCGGCCAGCGCGAGCAGCTCACGCATCCTTACGAGGTCGTCGTCGCGGGTCGCATCGTCCGAGGACGCCGCCACCGCCAGCCCGGTCAGGACGACGGTGAACAGGTACCCCTCCGGGAACAACCCCTGCATCCGCTGCGCGGCTCCGTCGTCCACTGCTGCGGACAGGAAGTGCGCCTGCGCCCGCAGGTCGGCGTCCGAGGTCCCGTCCGAGCCCGCTACCCAGGCGACTCTGCCGGCCGCCACGACCGACAGCACGAGCACGGCGACCAGCGTCGCGCGCAGGAGACGGAACACGATGGGCACCCCAGGATCGTCGCACCAGCAGCAGGCAGAGCGCCGACGCGACCGCCCGGGACGGGGACGGGCGTGCCGGGTCCGGCACGCTGTCACCATGGACGCCCCTCTGATCACCCCGCCCGGAGCCCCGCCCGGTACCTCGCTGGACGTGGAGCGGCTCCGGGCGCTGCGGCGGATGCAGGCGGTGGCCCTCGGCCTCCTGCTGTTCGCCGCTCTGGTCTACGTCCTCACCTTCGGGGACGAGGGCTTCCTCGGGTACGTGAACGCCGGCGCGGAGGCGTCCATGGTCGGGGCGGTGGCCGACTGGTTCGCCGTCACGGCGCTGTTCAGGCGTCCACTCGGCCTGCCCATCCCGCACACCGCGCTGGTGCCGGAGCGCAAGGACGCCCTGGGGGAGAGCCTCGAGCAGTTCGTCACCGAGAGCTTCCTGACCCCGGACCTGGCGAGGGAGCGGGTCGCCGCCGCCGAGCCCGCGCTGCGGGTCGGGCGCTGGATCTCGCACGAGGAGAACGCGGCTCGCGTCGTCCGCGAGGTCGCCCCGGCGCTGGGTCGCGCGCTGGGTGGCATCGGGGAGGACGAGGTGCGCGCGTTCGTCGAGCAGGCGCTGCTGCCCCGGCTCGCGCAGGAGCCGCTGGCCCCGGTGGCCGGCCACCTGCTGGAGAACGTGCTGCGGGACGGCGCACACCGGCCGCTGGTCGACCTGGTGCTGGTCGAGGGGCACGCGTGGTTGACCCAGCACGAGGGCACGGTCGCCGGTGCGGTGCGCGAGCGGGCCCCCTGGTGGTCGCCGACCTGGCTCGACGACCGCGTGGTCGACCGGGTCTACCAGGAGATGCTGCGCTGGGTGGCCGACGTGCGCGATGACCCTGACCACCAGGTGCGCGACGCCCTGGACTCCCTGCTCTCGCGCTTCGCGGACGACCTGCAGCACGACGAGGCCACCCGCGAGCGCGCCGAGGCCCTGAAGGTGCGGATGCTCGAGAACCCCGGGACCGCGGACGCCGCCACAGCCGTCGCCGAGTCGGTGCGCTCGGCGGTGGTCGAGTCCCTCGCCGACGTCGACGGCCCCCTGCACGAGCGGGCGCGGCGTGCGCTGGTGGAGCTGGGGGAGCGGCTCGTCGGCGACCCCGGCATGCGGGCCGGACTGGACTCGCGGGCGGCCGACGGCGCGGCCTTCCTGGTCCAGACCTACGGGGCCGAGGTCGCCGCGACCATCTCGCACACGGTCAAGAGCTGGGACGGCCAGGAGGCGTCCCGCCGGATCGAGCTGCTCGTGGGCCGCGACCTGCAGTTCATCCGGATCAACGGCACCGTCGTCGGCGGGCTCGTCGGCGTGACGATCCACGCGGTCTCGCAGGTGCTCTGATCACGCCGTTCGTCTGGGTTGTCCTCGGGCCGGTCCAGGTGCAGGGTGTCCCGCACGGCTGGCCTGTCAGGCACCGCACCGCACCGCACCGGAGGGCGAGGACGATGGCTGACTCGGGGAGCACGACGACCCAGGAGGAGCAGTACAACACCGGGCGGGTGGTGATGCTGGCCGCGGTGGCCGCCCTCGGGGGGTTCCTGTTCGGGTTCGACACGGCCGTCATCAACGGCGCCGTCACGCCGATGCGCGAGTCGTTCGGGATGGGCGCCGGGCTCACCGGGTTCGTGGTGTCCTCGGCTCTGTTGGGCTGCGTGGCCGGTGCGTACGCGGCGGGACGGCTGGCGGACCGCTACGGCCGGATCCGCGTGATGGTGCTGGCCGCCCTCCTCTTCGTCGCCAGCGCCGTCGGCTCGGGCCTGGCGTCCGGCCCGTGGGACATGATCGCGTGGCGCGTCCTCGGTGGTCTGGCCGTCGGCGCGGCGTCGGTCATCGCCCCCGCCTACATCGCCGAGATCTCGCCCGCCCAGATCCGGGGCCGGCTGGGCTCGCTGCAGCAGCTCGCGATCGTGCTCGGCATCTTCGTCGCCCTCCTGTCGGACTCGTTCCTCGCGAACGTCGCCGGCGGCGCGGGGGAGGAGCTGTGGTTCGGCCTCGAGGCCTGGCGCTGGATGTTCCTCACCGAGGCGGTCCCGGCCATCGCCTACGGCGTGCTCGCCCTGCAGATCCCCGAGTCGCCGCGCTACCTGGTGGCGCTGGGCAAGGTCGATGCTGCCAAGAAGGTGCTGGGCTCGGTCCTCACCACCGGGGTGGACGAGCGGATCTCCGAGATCGCGCGGACCGTCAAGCGCGAGGCGAAGGCGTCCTTCACCGACCTGAGGAAGCCTGGCGGCGGCCTGCTCCCGATCGTCTGGATCGGCATCGCACTGTCCGTGTTCCAGCAACTCGTCGGCATCAACGTGATCTTCTACTACTCCTCGACCCTGTGGCAGTCGGTCGGTTTCACCGAGGAGGACGCCCTCACCCAGACCGTGATCACCTCGGTCACCAACATCGTCGTCACCCTCGTCGCCATCGCGCTCATCGACCGGATCGGTCGCCGCAAGCTGCTGCTGACCGGATCTGCCGGCATGGTGCTGTCGCTCGGCGCCCTCGCGGTGGTGTTCGGCACCGCCCCGCTCGTGCCCGGTGCCGACGGCGTCCCCGCCCCCGAGCTCAGCGACACCGCCGGGCTCGTCGCGCTCGCCGCGGCCAACCTGTTCGTCGTCTTCTTCGGCATGTCCTGGGGCCCGGCCGTGTGGGTGCTGCTCGGCGAGATGTTCAACAACAGGATCCGCGGGACGGCGCTTGGCCTGGCCGCCGCCGCCCAGTGGGTGACCAACTTCGCCGTCTCCACCTCGTTCCCGCCGATGGCCGAGATCGGGCTCGGGTTCACCTACGGCTTCTACACCGTCTCGGCCCTGGCGTCGTTGCTGTTCGTCATGAGGTTCGTCAAGGAGACCAACGGCCGCCAGCTCGAGGACATGGAGTAGCCGTCCGACGTGCGACGAGTGCGATGAGTTCTCGGGTCGGCGCAGGTCGGACCCGCATGAGCACCTTCGTCGACATCAGCGTCTCCGCGGACGGCTTCGTCGCCGGCCCGCGTCCCGGGCCGGACCACCCGATGGGCGTCGGTGGAGAGCGGATCCACGAGTGGGTCTACCGCACCCGGTTCTTCCACGAGATGATCGGCGAGGACGGCGGGGACCCCGGTTCCGACGACGACGTCGTCCGGGTGCCGCTGCAGCGCGCCGCGGCGACCGTGATGGGACGCCACATGTTCGGCGGCTTCGACGGGCCGTGGGACCCGGGGTGGACCGGATGGTGGGGTGAGGAACCGCCGTACCACCACGACGTCTTCGTCCTGACGCACCACCAGCGCGACCCGCTGCCGATGTCGGGAGGGACGACCTTCCACTTCGTCACCGGCGGGATCGAGGACGCCGAGGCCCGGGCCCGGGAGGCGGCGGGGGACGGCGACGTGAACGTGGCGGGCGGCGGCAGCGCGGTGCAGCAGGCCCTCGCGGCCGGGCTCGTCGACGACCTGACCCTGCACGTCGTGCCCGTCCTGCTCGGCGACGGGGTCCGCCTCTTCGGGCAGGGCGACGCGGTGGGCCTGGACCTGCTCGGTTCGGACGGCTCGACCGCGGTCAGCCACCTGCGGTACCGCGTGCGGCGGTGACGGGGACGGTCAGGGGAACACGGTCGGTTCCTGGCCGGTCGGCACCGCCATGACGACGAGCGTCCCCGAACCGGAGCGTTCTACGTGTGGCTCGGGCAGCAGTACGGCGACCCCGACACCCCGGCGTCGCCGGACAGCGAGGACCGGGTCGTCCTGGTCATGGGCATCGAGAAGGTGCAGCGCAAGTAGCGTTCTGCCCATGACGACCACGCACCCGACCAACTGGGCTCGCAACGTCGTCTTCACCCCCGACCGGATCGAGCGGCCGCGCGGCGTCGACGAGCTGCGCCGCCTGGTCGCCGGCAGCCGGCACGTGCACGCGCTCGGGACCGGGCACTCGTTCTCCGCGGTGGCCGACAGCCGCGGCACGCTGGTGTCACTGACCGACCTGCCGCCGGTGGTCGAGGTGGTCCAGGACGGCGCCGCCGTGGCGGTCGGCGCGGGCCTGACGTTCGCGCAGGTGGTGCCCGAGCTCGAACGGCACGGCCTCGCGCTCGAGAACATGGGCTCGCTGCCCCACATCTGCGTCGGGGGAGCTGCCTCGACCGGCACGCACGGCTCCGGCGACGCGAACCGCTGCCTGGCCGCCACGGTGCGCGAGGTCGAGCTGGTCACCGCGACGGGTGACCTGCTGACGGTGCGCCGCGGCGACGAACGGTTCGGCGGCTCGGTCCTGGCCCTCGGGAGGCTCGGGGTGATGACCAGGCTCGTCCTCGACACGGTGCCCTCGTTCGAGGTGGCGCAGACCGTGTACGACGGCGTCTCCTCGGACGTGCTGTTCGAGCACCTCGACCTCGTCCTCGGATCGGGCTACAGCGTCAGCGTCTTCACCCGCCTCGACGACGCAGAAGAGGGAGCGGGGACGGTCTGGGTCAAGCGCCGCACCGGCGATCCCGTGGTCGACCTCGCGCCGCTCGGCGCCCGGCCGATCGACCACGACATCCACCCCACCCCGGGCAACGCGCCGGACGGCTGCACCGTGCAGCGTGGGATCCCAGGCCGCTGGTTCGAGCGGCTCCCGCACTTCAGTGCCGAGGGGGCGCCGAGCAGCAGCGGCGCCGAGCTGCAGTCCGAGTGGTACGTCGACCGCGCGCACGGACCCGCTGCCGTGCGGGCCGTGCTCGAGGTCGCCGACGTCATCCGTCCGGCGCTGCAGGTGGCCGAGCTGCGCACCGTCGCCGGTGACGACCTGTGGCTCAGCCCGTCCGGCGGGAGCGGCTCGCTGGGGCTGCACGTGACCTGGCACCCGGACCCCGTCGCGGCCACCTCCGCCATCGCGGTGGTCGAGCAGGCACTCGCGCCGTTCTCCCCGAGGCCGCACTGGGGCAAGGTGTTCGGGCTCGACCCTGCGGCGCTCGCGTCGCGCTTCCCGCGATGGGGCGACTTCCGTTCTCTCGTCGCTGACCTCGACCCGGACGGGACGTTCGCCAACGACTTCACCGATCGGCTGCTGGGCGGGTGACCTGACGTCTCGACACGGCTCAGGGTGGGTCCGGTTCGTTCGGTGCCGTAGGCGCGTTCCAGCGCAGGCCGGTGCGCCGGGTGTTGTGGACGGTGTGGTGGAAGGTGTTGCGTTGCAGGGTTCGTGACTGGTCGAGGCGTTCGGGTGGGCAGAACCAGGGGATGCCGTCGCGCATCAGCATCTGCCAGCCCTGCGCGTGGTCATCTTCGGGTTGGGCGTGGATCTGGGTGTGGTGGCGGTGGCAGAGCAGGGCCAGGTTGGCGGTGGTGGTGGGGCCGCCGCGGGACCACCAGATGACGTGGTGCGCCTCGCACAGCGCCGGTGGGGTGGTGCACCCGG
>JBBQSN010000140.1:0-9372 GCA_038213835.1 Actinomycetales bacterium | reverse complement strand
GTTCGTCAAGGACTTCGCCGACGCGTGGGACAAGGTCATGATGCTGGACCGCTACGACGTGACGTAGTCCCTGCTCCCTGCTCCTTGACGGCCCGCCCGCACCGAGAGGTGCGGGCGGGCAGTCCGCGTTCACCGGCTCGTCCCCGCGAGGCGCGGCAGGAGACGGTCGGCTGCGCGCTGGAGGACGTGCGCGCGGAACAGCTCCGCGGAGGCCAGCAGGCGCCGATCCGGCGACCAGGACAGCCCCACCTCGCGCACCGCGCCGGCGTCTGTCACGTCGAGGTGGCGTAGCCCGGCCGCGACCGGTCCGGCCCCGGTCTCGCGCGGGGCGGGCACGAGCGCGACGCCCAGCCCAGCGGCGACGAACCCGCGCAGGGTGGGCAGGTCGTCGCACTCGAACGCGAGCGCGGGCGTGAACCCTGCGGCGGCGCAGAGCTCGTCGGACGTCCGCCGCAGCAGCGAGGTCGACCTGAGGCTGACGGACGGCTCGTCCACCACGTCCTCGAGAGCGATCGGCCCGCGGCCGGCCAGGTGCTGACCCGCCGGGACGACGAGGCGCAGCGGGTCACGGGTCAGCCGCCGCCACGGCAGCCCCCCGGCAGGCGCAGCGTCGACAGTTCCAGGTCCACCGCGCTGCGTGGCCCCACGGCGCTGACCTGCTCGTCCCGTTCGGGCGCAGGTCGAAGCGGACCCGGGGATGGTGCGAACGGAAGGCGCCGACGAGGTCCGGCACCAGCCACGTGCCCAGCGACGGCTGGAACGCGAGAGTCACCGTCCCCGTCTCCGGGTCGACGAGCTCGTGGACGGCGGCCATCCCGTCGTCCAGCTGGTGCATCAGGGCGTCGACGTGGTGCTTGAAGGCCACGCCGGCGTGGGTCATCCGCAGCGTGCGGCCGGAGCGTCGCAGCAGAGGTGTCCCCACCTCGGCCTCCAGGCGGGCGAGCGCGCGAGAGACGCCCGACTGGGTGGTCCTCTCGAGGTCGCTGACCTCGGTGACGGTGACACCGTCGGCGACCTGCTGGAACCACCGCAGAGCCTGGGTGTCCATATCCATGACCCTAGAGCATCGATCTCATGCCACCCAGTCATTGGACGCATGGGCGCCGGCTCCGAACACTGGAGGCATGACGACAAGCACCCCGACCCGATCTGTGACCACCGATGGGACCACCGATGGGACCACCGATGGGACCACCCCGGCGGCGACTGCTCCCGTCCGTGCCGGCCGCCTGTCCGCACTCCGTGCGGCGCTCCGGGCCCGCCGCGCCCGCCGCAGCGAGCTCGCCCGCCAGATCGCCGCGTACCCCGCCACCCGTGGCGCTGCTGTCACGATCCTGCCGTCGCGCTGGCCGGTCGAAGGCCCCACCTACCGCCTCTGAGTCAGCCCCAAGCAGCTCCGGACGCCGAAGGCCACGTCCCTGGACCCCACGCCCGGGGCGGACGTGCCGTGACTCCGCTCGCCGAGCACCTGGCCACGCAGGCCGCACTGTTCTCGCGCGACGGCTCGCGCTCCGGCGCGGCGATGCCCTGACCCGGTGGGCGAGAACCCCGGTCGCGGACGGTCGGCCATCAGCTGCCTCCACCTCCGACGGCGGCGGTCGGTCCCTCGCCCGTCAGGGCAGCAGGACCTGCTCGCTGTCGCTGCGCCACGTGACGCTGAGGAGCGTGGCGTCATCGGTCAGCCGGCCCCTCTGGTGCTCGAGCAGGGCGCGGACCAGTCGGCGCATCTTCTCCGGTGGGGGCAGGAGGGGGTCGTCTGTGCGGGTCAGGAGGTCGACCAGGCGTCGGACGCCGAAGCCGGCGCCGTCGGGGTCGCGCGCGTCGGTGACGCCGTCGGTGTACAGGACGACCTGGTCGCCGGGTTGGAGCCTGTAGGTGCCCACCGTGTACTCGTTCGCCTGCGGGGTCGGGGTCGGACCCAGTCCGAAGGGGAGCCCAGGCTCCACGTGCAGGGACCGGACCAGCTTGCGGTCACGCAGCACCAGCGGCTCGGGGTGGCCGGCGTTGATCCAGCTGAGTCTGCCCGTGGTCGTGTCGAGCTCGGCCAGCAGTCCGCTGCAGTACCCCTCGCCGGACCAGAAGGCCTGCACGGCGTCGTCGATCGTGCGAGCCGTCGTGGTCAGCGAGCGGCCGGCGCGACGGGAGTTGCGGTACGCGGCCACGGTGAGGGCGGACAGGTGGGCACTCTGCAGGTCGTGCCCCATGCCGTCGAAGATGCCGAACCGTGCCCACCCGGCGTCGACGGCGTAGTCTACGGCGTCACCGGCGACGTTGTAGGCCGGCTCGAAGGCCGCTGCGATCGTGACCTGGCGGCCGGAGAAGATCAGCGGCGGAAGCAAGGACCAGTGCAGCTCGGCGGCCAGGTCCATGGCGGTGTGACGGCGGACCTTCACGATGGTGTCGCCGTAGAACGTCTTGGTGACGACCAGGTCGGCGGTCAGGGACGCCAGTCGTCCGAGCCGGCGCCCCAGAGCGCCGTGGTGCAGCTCGTAGGCGGAGGTGCCCGCGGGGATGGTGAGGCCGAGGACACCGAGACGTTCGGTGCTGTCCAGCAGGGGCAGCCAGACGCGCAGTCCCGCCGCCTCGTCGGGCAGCGACTGGGTCAGGACGCGTACGTGCTGGAACGCACGACCGGCCAGTGTCGTGTCCACCGCCAAGGGCTTGAGCTCGACCCCGGGGGCGCTCGACCCGAGGAACGGCACCAGGACGTTCTGCTGGAGGTCGGCCAGATAGGTCACTGCCTGGGTGGCGCCGAGGACCGCCGCGTGGCGCGCGACGAGAGCAGGCACCTCGTGCGGTGCGGCGACGTGTGCGTCGTGCAGCATGGCGTCCACGGCGGCCTCATACTCGTTCATGCCGGGCGGCAGTGGGGCGTGAGGGGAGGCGGCGTTCAGCAGGTCCTCGCCCTCCGCCAGGGCCTCGGCCACGATCTGGTCCAGTCGCGTCGGGCTCATGCGCGACCCGTCGTTCAGGAGGATCCCCTCGACGTCGAGGTCGACCCCGTCCGAGGAGGGAGCTTCACCGCGGCGACGGGGCTGGTCCGCGTCCACGTGGATCGCCTCCTCTTGTCTACAAGACCCCGAACACCAGCAGCAGGATGACGGTCACGACCACGGAGATCAGGATCGAGCCCAGACAACCCACTCGGTTGGAGAAGAAGAACACGGTGACTCCTTCGGCATGCGCGTCGGGCGCTGGCAGGGTCGTCGGCGACGTCCTCGCCCACTCGTGTCAGTGCGCGTGGCCGACGTCGGTGCCCTGTCGACACCTCGTGGTGCCCGCCGACCCCCGGGCGTGACAGAACCACGTGCGCTGTCGTGACGCAACCCGGGGATGCTCCCTCTGGACAGCGTGGGCAGCTGCACCGGATGTCACTGCTCGGCCCGGGTCGTGTCGCCCCGGTCGATCGGTGCCCGGGCGAGCACCGCGAAGTCGCTCTCTCCGAGTCCTGCGTCGTCGGCCGCGATCAAGCGGGCTCGCGCGGCCTCGGCCGCCGGGAGCCCCGGTGTGGCGTCGAGCATCAGGCCGAGGTCCTTGGCGAGCGCGTTCACGGTGAACTGCGCGTCGTCGTACCCGTCCGACAGCACGGTGGCGCCCTTGGCGGCGGCGATCCCGGCGAGCGGTGTCTTCACGACGAGGTCCAGGACGTCGCCGGCGTCCAGGCCGCCCGAGGCGCCGACCTGGAGGCCTCGGCGAGGCCCTGCATCGACACCGCGAGGCCCAGGTTGACCGCCAGCTTGCCGGCGGCTGCCCGGTCGGCCGAGGCGAGCACGAAGACCCGCTCAGGGTCGGCCCACAGGTCCGTGACCGTGCGGGCCGCTGCGACATCGGCCGGGTCCCCGCCGAGGAGCACGCCGAGCGACCGGGCCCGGGCGGGCGCGAGCGTGCCGAGCACGGGGGACTGCACGTAGCGCACCCCGTGCCCGAGCGCCCACGCAGCCTGGCGGCGGGCGTCGTCGGGACCGACCGTGGTGACGTCCACCAACAGTGCTCCGGGGGCGAACGTGTCGACGCCGTCGAGCACGACCTCGCGAACCGCTTCGGGGCCGAAGAGCACCGAGACCACGATCTCGGCGCCCTCGACGGCCGCCGCGGCCGTCGCCCCCAGCCGAGCACCCCGATCGACTGCCGCGCGCAGGCCTCCGGAGAGCGGTTCCACACGGCCACGTCGTGGCCGGCGTCCAGCACGTGGATGACGAGCTGGCGGCCCATCCGGCCGAGGCCCAGGAACGTGATCCTCATGTCGGCGACCTTTCCGGCGCTCAGCGTGCAGAGCTGTGGAGGTAGACGTGGTTGCCCTCGGTGTCGCGCAGGAGGGCGAACCAACCGTACTCACCGCGCTGGTTCAGCGGCTCGACCACGCGGGCGCCGGCTGCGAGCGCCCGCTGCACGACCGGTGACAGGGGCTCGTCGAGGTCGAAGACGGGCAGCGGGCCGTGGGCGCCCGGCTCGAAACCCGCCGTCTGGTTCAGCGAGACGGTCGGGAGGCCGGGGTTGACGGTCATGGCCCGGGTCCCGTCGTCGTTGACGGGCGTCGGCTCGTGGCCGAAGACGGTTGCGTAGAAGTCGCGTGCCCGCTCGATGTCGAGGGCGGGGAGCTCGATCCAGATGGTCTGCATGGCGGTTCCTCTCGGGAGGTGGCGCGCCTGGTCGTGCGCCGTCGCCCAGCGTGGGGTCGCACCGGGCGGCCGGCCAGACCGGCGCACGGCCGGTGCCGGAGGGTGGCCCTCGCACGGCCACCCGCGTGGGTCGGGGGGCGCCCATACTCGTTCCATGGCGAGCGGCGACG
The DNA here is from genome assembly GCA_038213835.1 of Actinomycetales bacterium. Lineage (GTDB taxonomy): Bacteria > Actinomycetota > Actinomycetes > Actinomycetales > CAWJMD01 > JBBQSN01. The sequence continues at coordinate 4,583 of JBBQSN010000140.1, read as the reverse complement.
AGGACGGCCTCGGTGCGTTCCTGCGGTCGCGGCGCGAGCGCGTGGGGCCGCAGGACGTCGGTCTTCCCGTGCACGGACGCCGCCGCACGCGCGGCTTGCGTCGCGAGGAGGTCGCGGCGCTGGCGGGTGTCAGCGTCGACTACTACACCCGCCTGGAGCAGGGCCGCGACCTGCACCCGTCGCCGGCCATCGTGCGGTGCCTCGCCGACGCGCTGGCCCTCGGGCCGGACGAATGCTCGCACCTGCACTTCCTGGCCGGCATCGCCGAGGCGAGGGCCTACGAGACGTCCCCTGAGCTGCGGCGTTCGGTGACAGGTCTGCTCGACACCCTGATGCCGGCGCCGGCATACGTCGTGACCCCGGTCGGGGACTTCGTGGCGTGGAACGACGCGACGTCGGTGCTGTGGATCGACCCGGCGACCCTGCCGCCGCCGGAGCGCAACCTGGCCCGGATGATCCTGCTCGACCCCCGGATGCGCGACCTGTGGGTGGACGGGGAGGTCATCGCCCGTGAGGCCGTCGCCCACCTGCGCGGTGTCAGAGCGTGGTTCCCCGACGTGTGGCGCGTGCAGGAGGTTCTCGACGACCTGCGCGAGCACAGCCCGCAGTTCCGGCAGTGGGGGGCCGAGCACGACGTGGCGACGCCGAGAGCACCCCGCAAGCGCTTCGCGCACCCCACCCACGGGGAGCTCGCGTTCTTCAACGAGTCGATGGAGCTCGCCGGCGAGGGCCTGCTGTCCATGGTCTACGTCCCCGCCGACGACCGAACGCGCGATGCGTGCGCGGCCCTGGCCCGACCCCGGAGCAGACGGTTGCGGGCCGTGCACCCGCCTCCCGGCTGACCTGGCCACGCATGGTCGCCGTGGTAGGTGCAGGGGCGGTCGGGTCGCGGCCCCGTTGCCGGCGCACAGAAGGATCGGTCTCTGGACCTTCAGTTCCGGGTGGCTCGCGTCGATCCTGAGGCGGAGGTGTTCCGAGATGACCATCGACTCCTACGAGGTTGGCGGGCTGATGAGCTCCGAGCTGTCCAACACGGTGCTGGACTCCCTGCCCGACGCGACGGCGGTGGTCGACGAGACCGGCCGCATCGTGTCGGTCAACCACGCCTGGCGGATGTTCGCGATGGACAACGGCGGGCGTCCGGAGACGACGGGTGTGGGGGTGGACTACCTGGCCGTGTGCAGCAGGGCCGCCCAAGCCGGATGCACGGACGCGGTCAGGGTCGTTGACGGCCTGCGCGCGGTGCTCGCCGGCGAGACGGTCCAGAGCGAGCTGGAATACCCCTGCCCGTCACCAGCGGCAGGTCGCTGGTTCCTCCTGCGGATCAACCGGCTCTCCGGGCCGCTGCAGGGCGCGGTCGTCTCGCACGTCAACATCACCCGACGCAAGACCGCCGAGGAGGTCATCGCCCACCAAGCGGCCCACGACCCACTGACGGGCCTGGCGAACCGCAGGCTGTTCGCCGCACGCCTCGACTCGGCGCTCGGCAGCCGCGGGAGCGCCGGACAGCTCGGCGTGCTGTTCCTCGACCTCGACGGCTTCAAGGCGGTCAACGACACCTACGGGCACGAGGCGGGGGACGAGGTCCTGCTCGCCGCGGCGCACCGGCTGGGGACCGTGGCCGAGCCGCAGGACGTCGTCGCGCGGCTGGGCGGTGACGAGTTCGCCGTCCTCTCCCGCCGCCCGTCGTGCGATGCCCTCGGGCAGCTGAGTGAGCTGGTCTCCGAGGTGCTGGCGGAACCGCACCTGGTCCACGGCCACCTGCTGAGCGTCCCGGGCAGCGTCGGAATGACCGTGGCCGCTGCCGGCGAGGCCTCCCCGGTCGTCATGCGCAGGGCCGACGAAGCGATGTACGCGGTGAAGCGAGCCCGGCCGCGGCGCACCCGCTGACGCCGACGGCAGCCTCGGCCGTCATCACCGAGAGGACTGTCGACCTGGCGGCGAGTGCCTGTGCCTCGCCCGGGCGCGCAGTCCGGTCAGGACACGGTCGACGACGAGGTCGGCGAAGGCCTCGTCCACCGTGCCTCGGGAGACGTAGCGTCGGTAGAAGATCGGGCCGGCGAGCAGGTCGATCACGTCAGCCGGGTCGACATCCGGTGACAGCTCGCCGCGGTGGACTGCGCGGGTCACGGCCGTGCTCGCCGCCTGGTGTCGCCGTGCGGCCTCCTGGTGATGCACGGCGGCGAAGGTGGCGTTGCGCTCGGCGGCGTCGATCAGAACGGGCATCAGTGCCGCTGCGGGACTGTCGGTCAGGGCCCGAGCCAGGCCCCGGACCAGCTCGAGCAGGTCGTCGCGCAGGGTCCCGGTGTCGGGCGTGGTGGGTGCGTCCAGGAGCGAGGCGAACGCGTCCAGCGCCAGGGCCTGGTGGTTGTCCCACTGCCGGTAGATGGTGGTCTTGGCCACGCCCGAGCGGGCGGCGACCGCTTCGATGGTCGTACCGGCGATCCCCCTCGTGGACATCAGCTCCAGGGCGGCCGCGAGGACCGACGCTCGGGACCGGACCACCCGCGGGTCCGTCTCCGGCGCGCGTTTCACGACGACTCTCGCAGCGCGGGGTCTGCCTCGGGTGTCGTGGCGGGCCAGGTGCTGCGGTGCTCGCCGACGTACTGCTCCAGGGTCCGGCCCGGTCGGCCGAGCAGGCGTTGCACCGTCGGGTCGACCGCCTCGGCCTGGCCTCGGCGCAGGCCCGTGTGCAGGAGCGTCTGCACCAGGATCTGGGCGACCGGCAGCCCCCGGCGGCGCAGATGACGGGCATATCCCAGAACGGTGGCGGGCTGGTAGGTGATCGGTCGGCCGAGCTCGTCCGACAGGACCGCGGCGACCTGGTCGAAGTCGAGCGCCTCAGGGCCGGTCAAGGTGTATCCGGCGCCGCGGTGCGCGCCCCGGTCGGCGAGCACCACGGCGGCGACCTCGCCGATGTCCCGGGCATCGATGAACGCGGCCCGCCCGTCCCCGGCGGGCAGGTAGATCCGCCCGTCCTCGACGATGTCGGTGCGGTAGGCGTCGGCCAGGTTCTGGGCGAAGAACCCCGGCCGCAGGATCGTCCAGTCCACCGGCGCCGCGCGCAGATGGGCCTCCACCCGGTGGTGCGGCACGACCCGGTTGGTGTCGGCGCCCGCGACCGAGGAGAACACCACGTGCCCGACCCCGGCCTCGACGGCCACGTCGACCAGCGCGTTGAGCGTCGGGCCGACTCGGGCGATCGCCGGAGGTCGCACCAGGAACACGGCGGCCGCTCCCTGCACCGCGGCACCGAAGGTCGACGGATCGGTCAGGTCCAGGCGCACCCCGTGCGCGCCAGGCAGTGCCTTCTCGAGTTCGTCCGGTGTGGTGCCCGCGGCCCGCACGTCGAACCCGGCGGCCAGCAAGGAGCGCGCCACGGCGCCGCCGACGTTGCCCGACGCGCCGGTGACCAGGACCGGGCCGTTCACGCCGAGACCAGCGCAGGCGACAGGTAGACCAGCGACAGGCCCTCGCGCCGGGCAGCCTCGGCCAGCTCTTCGTGGGTGGGCGCGCGCCTGACATTGATCCGGATGCCCATCCGCCGCCCGGCCTTGCGCGGGTCGGTCGCGGCGATCAGAGCGCCGTACACCTCAGCCACCTCATCCGGGTCCTCCACCAGCCGGGCGGTGGCCGGCCGGCGCCGACCGTGCCAGGTGAGCTCCACCTCGCTCGCTGCGCGCAGGTTCAACCTCCACACCGAGTTCGTCAGCACCAGCAAGGGGCCGCCCTCGGTGGTTCGGTAGGCCACCGGGACGGTGATCTCCCGTCCACTGCGCCGCCCGGTCAGGTGCAGCAGAAGGAGGTGCTCACCCACCCGCTTCGCTCGGCCAGCGTCGGCCAGCAACCACCGCATCACCGCGTTCACCACCAGGTAGGGGCCCTTGGGCGGGTGCACACGTTCGACAGCAGGGCGCGCGGCATGAGTCATGCACCCACTATACGCTACGCAGACGTAGCGAAGTTTCGTGTCGGCGACGTCAGGGTGCCTGGTGCACCGACCGGAATCCCCACACCTCACGCAGCCACCGGGGCACGAACACCGAGAGGGCCGTGTCCAGGTCGGTGCCGACCTGGTCGTCGACGACCCACCACGAGGTGACCGCGTCGGCTCCAGGCGGGTCGAGCTCGCTGGGTGGGTTGATGTAGACGCAGCCCAGCAGTCGTGTCTCCTGCGCGTCGAGCACCGCGTAGTTGAAGGTCTGGTGCGCGTCCGCCTCACGGGCGTGTCGGGCCAGGTCCTCGCGGTCCTGCTCGTGCGTCATGGTCGCCGGGGGCCAGCCCCATGCATCGCCGTACTGGGCCCAGAGGCGATCTCGCGAGCCCATGACAGCCGGGTAGTCGAGGTCGACGTCCTCGGCGGCGATGGGTCGAAGGTGGTGGCCGGTCGGGAGCTCGACGCGTTGCGGGTGCTCGAAACCCAGGGTGAGCCAGTCGGACATGAGTGCCACCTCCATGGTCCGCGTACGGAGATCTGCTGGGTCGGTGATCAGGATCCGACGTTCGTGACGACGAGGTCCGGCTCGAGGCGTGCTCCGTGGTGCAGTGTCGCCGTCATGACGGTACCGAGGTCCCGTTCTTCG
>JBBQSN010000139.1:0-9377 GCA_038213835.1 Actinomycetales bacterium | reverse complement strand
CCTGTGCGGGGAGGCCGACGAGTCGGTCCTGCTCGCCGTGGCCCTCGTGGTGCGTGGCGTCCGGATGGGCTCGGTGCGGCTGCGGCTCGGCGACGTCGCCGAGTCGGTCGTGGTCGACCGCTCCGACCCCGAGGCCGTCGTGGAGGTCGACCTGCCGTGGCCCGACCCGGGTCCGTGGGCCGAGGCGCTGCGCGGCAGCGTGCTCGTCCGGCTGCACGACGAGCGGGCCGACCCCGTCGACGCGGCCGGTTCCCCCCCTCGTGCCGTCCGTCCCGTCGTGATGTGGGACGACGACCTGTGGCTGGAGCGCTACTGGCGGATGGAGGCACTGGTCGCCGGCGACCTGCTGCGCCGCGCCGAGGTGGTGCCGCGACTGGCCGGCCCGCACGTCGACGCCGTCCTGGACCGGCTGTGGCCGCCGCCCGCGTCCGGCCCCGATCCAGAGGCAGACCCCGACGCCGACCAGCGGTGTGCGGCGCGCACCATCCTCGGCGCGGGTGTCTCGGTGCTCGGGGGCGGGCCGGGGACGGGCAAGACCACCACGGTCGCCCGGGTGCTCTGCGCGCTGCGCGCCGTGGCCGAGGGCCAGGCTCCCCGGGTCGCGGTCGCGGCGCCGTCGGCGAAGGCGCGCAACCGGATCGAGGAGTCGCTGGCGGGGTCGGCCGCCGACCGGCGAGCGCCGTTCGCGGACGCCGAGCGCGAGTTCCTGCAAGCGATCCCGGCCTTCACCCTGCACAAGCTGATCGGCGCCTACCCCCGGGGCAACCGGTCGCGGCACCACCCGGGCAACCCGCTGCCGTACGACGTCGTGGTGCTCGACGAGACCTCGATGGTCTCGCTGTCGATGTTCTGGCGGCTGCTCGCCGCGATGCGCCCGCACGCGCGGCTGGTGCTGGTGGGCGACCCCGACCAGCTCGCCTCGGTCGAGGCCGGTGCGGTGCTCTCCGACCTCGACGCCCTCGACGGGCTCGAGGCGCCTGGGCCGGTCGGTGCCGGCGTGGTGCGGTTGACCACGAATCGTCGGTCCGGGGACCAGCCCGAGCTCACCGACCTGGCGGTCGCCCTGCGCGAGGGAGACGCGGACGAGGTGGTCCGGTTGCTGCGCGCGGGCACGGTGGCCGGTGGCGCGGCGCGGTGGCACGAGGTCGACGACGAGGCCCAGCTCCCCGCAGCGGTGCTCGACGACGTCCGCGAGCGCAGCCTGGCCGTCACCCGGGTGCTGGGTCCGGCTGCGCGCGCCGGCGAGGCCGGCACCGCGCTCGCGGCGCTCGACACGCACCGGCTGCTCTGCGCGCACAGCCGCGGCCCGCGCGGGGTGTCGCACTGGAACTCCACGGTGCAGCGCTGGGTGGTCGACGACGACCCGGAGTCCGGTGCCCGGTTCGACGGCCGGTTCGCCGGCACACCGGTCCTGGTGACCCAGAACGACTACGAGAACAAGGTCTGGAACGGCGACACCGGGGTCGTGGTGGCCGGCGGCGTCCGGCTGGAGGTCGTGATCGGGCGAGGCTCCGACCTCACGGCCCCGGTGGCCATGACGCGGCTGGCCGGCCTCACGACGATGTACGCGATGACCGTCTACAAGAGCCAGGGCTCCGAGTTCGACACGCTGACACTGATGCTGCCGCAGGCCGACTCACCGCTGGCCACCCGCGAGACCTTCTACACCGCGATCACCCGGGCCAGGCGCGAGGTGCTGGTCGTCGGGTCCGAGCAGGCGGTCCGGGCCTGCACCGAGCGGCGCGCGCTGCGTGCCACCGGCCTGGCCCGGCGGCTCGCGGCTACGGTGCACGCATGAAGATCGCAGCGGTCGTCGTCGGTGCCCTCGTCCTGGTGATGGGCCTGGTCTGGACCCTCCAGGGGGCCGGCGTGCTCACCGGGTCCAGCCCCATGGTGGGCGTGCGGCTGTGGGTGTTCCTCGGCGTGATCACGATGATGGTCGGAGCCGTCCTCACGTGGGTGGGCCTGCGTCGCTCGCCCGGTCGCCCGGGTGATGGTCGCTGATGTCGTTCTCCGAGAACGTGTCTCGCTACGCGGGGGAGTACCCCGAGGCTGCGTACACCGGTGAGGACGGCGAGGTCAGCGCCCGTATTCGGCGCCACGACGAGCCGCGCGCGCTGGAGCACAGCAACGGTGGAGGGGCGCACTACCTGGCGACCGGGGCCTCGACGGGCGGTCACTTCGGGCTCTACCGCTGGGACATGGGGCCGGAGCCGAGCGGACCCGACCCGCACTTCCACCGCGGCATCACCGAGTCGTTCTTCGTCCTGTCCGGCACCGTCCGGATCCACGACGGCGCCGGCTGGAAGGACACCACGGCGGGCGACTTCGCGTTCGTCCCCGAGGGTGGCATCCACGGCTTCCGCAACGAGTCGGGCCAGGACGCCTCGATGCTCCTGCTGTTCACCCCGGGCGCCCCGCGCGAGCACTACTTCGAGACCCTCGCCGACGCCTCCACCCGCGAGGCGATGACCGAGGACGACTGGCGCGAGTTCTACCTGCGCCACGACACGTACTGGGTCTGAGGCGGCCGTGGCCCGCCGCTCGAACCGCGCGGATCGGGCAGACCCCCCGGCGTTGACGGGCGGACGGGCTCGCGATGATGGAGCCATGTCCCCGCAGGTGCTGTTCCGCCGGTTCGCCGTCGCCGAGGCCGTCACGTGGGCGCTGCTGCTGACCGGCATGGCGCTGAAGTACCTCACCCGCACGACCGAGCTCGGCGTACAGGTCTTCGGCCCGCTGCACGGGGTGGTGTTCATCGCCTACTGCGTGGTCGCGGTGTTCGTGGCGGTCGACCAGCGCTGGCGACCGGGGACCGTCCTGCTGGCGCTCGCGAGCGCGGTCCCACCCTTGGCCACGGTCTGGTTCGAGCGGCAGGCGATCCGCAGCGGACGGCTCGCCGAGGGCGGCTGGCGCCTCGCCCCGGGCGCGCAGGCCCCCGCTTCCGCGGTGGAGCGGCTGCAGGCGGGGACGCTGCGCCGGCCCGCGCTCGCCGTCCTGGCCGCTGTGGTGCTGGTCGCGGTGCTGACGGGAGTGGCGCTGGCCCTCGGTCCGCCCGTCCCGACCTCGGACTGACCTGCCGGACGCCCGCATGCGGGAGGGCTGCGCTCAGCTCGTGGCGAGCCTGTCCAGATTGACCTTCAGGCCCTCCTCGGCCGCGTCGCCCAGCTTGGTGAGCGCCGGGCCGAGCAGCGGCGCGGCGACCTTGGCCACGCCCGTCCAGTCGAACTCGGCGGTGTACTCGACCACGCTGCCGCTGCCGTCAGGGCTGATCCGCATCGTGTCGATGGCGGTGACGCTCTTCCCCTCGCCGCGCAGCCGTACCAGCGTGCCCCGATCGAGGTCGATGACGGTGTACTCGAGCTCGGTCTCACGACCGAGGAACGTCGACACATTGTGGTACCGCGTGCCCACGCCGCCGTCGCCGAAGACGCGCTCGGTCGTGACCGTGCCCGGGTCCCACTCCTCGGTGTGCGTGAAGTCGGACAGGTACTCGAAGACCTGCTGGGGGCTGGCCTCGGTGCGCACGGACCTGCGGATGGTGCTCATGGGCCCACGGTAGGTCGGCTCCGGTGGCGTCGCCCGTCGAGCAGGGACAGGGTGTCGGGATGAGCGAGCAGAGCAAGCAGGCCGAGACGACCGAGGCGACCGAGAAGACGGAGACGACCGAGCACGAGGGTCCTGCGGACGACGGGTTCCCGACGGAGGACGTGACCCCCGAGGAACCGGACCCCGAGATGGACGTCACCGACCCGTTCGGCGTCGGCGAGGACCGCGAGCCGCTCGAGGACGAGAAGGACGACAACGAGAAGGACGACAACGAGGCCGACGCCACCGAGCCCACCCCCACGGCGTCACCGGACGACCCCGCGGACCGGTAGGGCCTCGGGTCGTGCGGCAGCTCACGCGCCGTTCCGTGTGACCTGCGCCGTCCCCGTCGCGGCGTCGACGTCCGCGAGCAGGTCGGTCGACGGCGGCATCCGCTGCGTCGCGACCAGCACGATCCGCCCGGGCCCGTGGTGCAGCGCGGGGTCCAGCGAGAAGCTCACGCCGTAGCCGACCCAGCCGTAACGGCCGTCCGCGCTGATCCCGCCGCCGAGGCCCCAGCCGGCGTCCCCGAGGAACACGCTGGCGGCCGGTGACCGCTCCCGGGTCGTCGCGTCCAGCGTGTCGGTCGTCATCGCCCGCACCGACCGCTCGGTGAGGATCCGCCGTCCCTCGTGCACGCCGCCGTCGCGCAGCATCCGCGTCAGCGCGTGCAGGTCGGCCAGGGTCGAGACCAACCCGCCGTTGCCGGCCGCGAAGGCCGGCACCGTGGCGTACGCGCTCGCCGCGCCGCCAGGGTCGTCGACCACGAGCCCGTCGTCGCCCGGCGAGTGCGCGGGCGGGAGCCGGTACAGACCCTGCGCCGGGACGAGGAACCCGGTACCGGACATGCCCAGCGGTCCCAGCACCCGCTCGTCCAGCAGGTCGGGCAGGGCGAGGCCGCCGGCCCGCGCCAGCAGCACCCCGAGCACCGCGTACGAGGTGTCGTAGAGCCACTGCTCACCGGGATGGGCCAGCAGCGGCAGCCGCCCGAGGTGCTCGATCCACGCGTCCGGGTCCAGCGGCGAGCCGGGCTTCGGCGGTCCGAGGCCGAGGGCAGGGTCCAGCAGGGCGGTCGAGTACGGCGTCGCACCCTCGGACGTGACGTCGAAGCCGTGGCCCCCCCGCAGCGTCAGCAGGTCGTGCCCGGTGATCGGCCGGTGCGCCGGCACCACGTCGTCGAGCGCGGCGCCTGCGTGGCGCAGCACGACCGGCGAGGCGAGCTCGGGCAGCAGCCGGTCGACCGGCTCGTCCAGGTCCAGGAGACCGTCCTGCACCAGCCGCAGCGCGAGCACGGCCATCACGCACTTGGTGACCGACGCGACCCGGAGCACGGCGTCGACGTCGGCGGGCACGGTGCCGTCCCGGTCCGAGCTGCCGACGGCGCCCTGCTCGACCCTGCCCTCGTCGTCGACCAGCCAGGTCGCGCCAGGCACGGTGCCGGCCGCGACGTGCCGGCGCAGCACCGGCTCCAGCCGCTCGGCCCAGGACGGTCCCTGCTCGGTGGGGGTCACGAGGGGTGGACCGGGCCGGGCCCCCGAACCCATCGGTGCCGGCCCTGTTCGACCCGAGCTGTCATCTCGAGCGCGATGGAGCCACCGACGATGCCGGAGGAACCCGCCGCCACGAGCATCGTTGCGGCCCTACCCACCAGCGACCGCACGGATCCCCTCGAGCAGTCGGTCGACCTCTGCCGCGGTCGTGTACGGGGCGATGCCCGCCCGGACGCCGCCCGCGTCGCCGAGGCCGAGCCACCGGGAGGCCTCGAGCGCGTAGAAGCTGCCCGCGGGGGCGTTCACACCCTCCCGCGCGAGGTGGTCGGCCACGGCCGCCCCGCCGACGCCCTCGACGGTGAAGAGGCGGGTCGGTGTCCGGTGCGGCGCGCTGCCGATCAGCCGCACGCCGTCGATGGCGGCGAGGCCGTCCTCGAGCCGGTCGACCAGGACCTCCTCGTACTCGTCGAGCGCGGTCATCGAGCGCACGAGACGCTCCCGGCGGGTCCCCTCGCCGGCCACCAGCCCCGCGAGGAAGTCGACTGCGGCCGTGGTGCCCGCCATCAGCTCGTAGGGGAGCGTCCCGAGCTCGTACCGCTCCGGCACGGCGTCCGTGGAGGGGAGCAGCTTGTCGGGCGAGAAACGCTCCAGCAGAGCCGGATCGCCGGCCAGGACACCGCAGTGCGGCCCGAGGAACTTGTACGGCGAGCAGGTGATCAGGTCGGCACCGAGCTCGCGGCGGCTGACGACCGCGTGCGGCGTGAGGTGCACGGCGTCGACGCACAGCAGCGCGCCCGCGCCGTGCACCGAGCGGGCGATGGCGGCGACGTCTGGCCGGGTGCCGAGCAGGTTGCTGGCACCCGTGACCGCCACCAGCCGGGTGCGGTCCGAGAGCACCTCCTCGACGTCCGAGACGTCCAGGACGCCCGTCTGCTTCTCGAAGCCGACCCACCGGACGGTGGCGCCGACCGCTTCGGCCGCGTGCACCCAGGGCCGGATGTTGGCGTCGTGGTCGAGGCGGGTGACGACGAGCTCGTCGCCAGGTCCCCACTCCTTCGCCATCGCGCGGGCGACACCGTAGGTGAGGTCGGTGGCGCTGCGGCCGAAGACGACGCCGCCGGCGTCGGTGTCGAGCAGGTCCGCGAGCGCGGCGCGACAGTCCTGCACGACCTGCTCGGCCCGCCGTGACGCGGCGGTCAGCGTCCCACGGTTGGAGATCGCCGAGCTGAGGGTCGAGGCCACCGCGTGGGCGACGTCGCGCGGCACCTGGGTACCGCCCGGCCCGTCGAAGTGCGCGGCACCCTCGGCCAGGGCGGGGAAGCGGGCTCGGACGGCGTCGACGTCGTAGGTCACGCCGTGAGCATGCCGCACGACCGGGGCGTCAGCCGGTCCAGACCCCGGTGTCCCACGCCGTGGCCAGCACCGCGCCGTAAGGGGCGAGGTCCATGCCTGCGCCGCTGACCCACTCGTCGGAGTCGTACGTGGCGCAGTACCGCTCCGCGTGGTCGCACAGGAGCGTGACGATGCTCCCGGGGCGTCCGGCGGCCCGCATCTCGCACGCCAGGTACAGGGCGCCGTACAGGTTGGTGCCGGTGGACCCGCCGGCCCGCAGGCCGGTCCGCTCGCGCAGGAACCGCATCGCGGCCACCGACGCGGCGTCCGGGATCCCGAGCATCCGCTCCACGACCGTCGCGACGAAGCTCGGCTCCACGCGCGGTCGTCCGATGCCCTCGATCCGCGAGCCGGAGGCCCCCTCGACGGGACGGCCGGCGAACCCCATCAGGAAGGCCGAGTTCTCCGGGTCGACCACGCAGACGCCGGTGTCGAGCTGCCGGTAGCGGGCGAAGCGGCCGAGGGTGGCGCTGGTGCCACCCGTGCCGGCCCCGACCACGACCCATGCCGGCACCGGGTGCGGCTCGTCCTGCATCTGCTCGAAGATCGACTCGGCGATGTTGTTGTTGCCGCGCCAGTCGGTGGCGCGCTCGGCGTAGGTGAACTGGTCGAGGTAGTGGCCGCCCACCTCGAGGGCGAGCCGCGCCGCCTCGGCGTAGATGGCCCCCGGCTCGTCGACCAGGTGGCAGCGGCCGCCCTCGCGCTCGATCAGGGCGATCTTCTCGGGGCTGGTCGTCCGGGCCATCACGGCGACGAACGGGACGTCGAGCAGCCGGGCGAACCAGGCCTCGCTGACGGCGGTGGACCCGCTGGACGCCTCGACCGCCGTCGTGCCCGGCCCGATCCAGCCGTTGCACAGGGCGTGCAGGAACAGCGAGCGGGCCAGCCGGTGCTTGAGGCTCCCGGTGCGGTGCGTCGACTCGTCCTTGAGGTACAGGTCGACGTCCCAGCCGTCCGGGAGGGCGACCCTCACCAGGTGGGTGTCCGCGCTGCGCCGGGCGTCGGCCTGCAGCCGTCGCACCCGCTCGGCGATCCACGCGCGGTCGGCCCGCCGGGCGGGCACGATGTCGATGACCTGCTGCATGGCGGCATCCTCCCAGGGCCGCCCGGTTCGTCGGGCCCGCGGGCCGGGTGCCGTGCCATCCTTCACGACCATGAGCGCCCAGCCTCCCTCGCCGGCCCGTCGCCCGGGCGCCCGGCTCGGCTTCGGTGTCCTGCTCGTCCTCGGTGGCGTGATGGCGCTGGTGGTCGCGATCGGGTCGGTCCTCGCCGCGGTCGTCCTGTCCGCCGGGTCGAGCACCGCGCCGGCCACCACCTTCGCCCCCGGTGAGACCGTCACGGTCCCCGACGCAGGGGCGGTGCGCGGCCCCCTCACCGTCTACGGCACCGACACCGACGTCGAGGGGTCGACCACCCTGGCCCTCGGGTGCGAGGTGGTCAGTCCCGGCGGCAGCACGCGGGTCGTCGTCAGTGCCCCGGGCGCGGACCCGGTCCAGGTCGAGGGCACCCCCGTCGTCCCCCTCGTCCAGAGCAGCGGCTGGCGGCCCGGCGACCAGGTCACGTGCAGCGGGGAGGAGGCCGCGTCCTTCGCGCCGCTCGCGCTCGGCGTCTCCGGTGTGCCGGGCACGGCCCGCGTGGTCGCCCTGGTGCTTGCCGTGCTCGGCCTCCTGATGGGCGTCCTGCTGCTCCTGATCGGCACCCGGGTGCTCAGGAGACGCTGATCCGCCGCAGGGTCGCGCCGGCCGCCTCGTACCGCTCGGCCGGATCAGTTCCCTGCGGGTGCTGCAGGACGACGTGGAACGCGACCGCCGGACGGTCCCACCACTGGCCCTGCTCGATGGGCGCGGCCCAGGAGCGCACCGCACCGGACAGCGCCCTCAGCAGGGGCGCGAGCTCGACCGGCTCGTCGCACAGCAGACGGTCGGCGTCGGCCACGACCACCACGAGACCGGCAGCGGGGTCGACCCACTCCAGGTCAGACAGGCACTCGGCCAGCGCGGGCCAGTTCTCGCCGAAGTACAGGGGAAGCTGCAGCGCTGCCCCGACCTCGTCCATCAGGGCGTCCAGTCCAGCAGCCTTGCGGCCGCGCACCACGCGGACGGCGCGACCGGACGTCCGCCAGCGGTAGGTGGCCGCTGCCAGGCCGTCGCGGTCGGTCTCCAGCACCAGCAGGCTGCCGGACGGGTCGGGTAGCTGGAGCAGGGCGTCGTCGCTCACCGGATCCTCGTGAAGCTCGTGTAGTGGTCGTCGGTGTAGTAGACCGAGCCGTCGCTGCCGGTCACGAGGCGCTCCGCCCCGCGGTTGACGCCGGGGGTGTTGGGCTGGACGTCCCACTCCCGGTAGGTGACCGACCCGCCGTCGGCGTCCGTGCGCGGCAGCACCGCACCACCTCCTCGGCCGTCGTTCTGGAACGACGACCCGCCACGGTAGCCCGGCGGTGCCTGGCCGGTCTCGTCGATCGTGTCGAGGGTGTCCCAGGCGCGCTGGGGGGTCGCGGCGACGCCCTCGGCCCGGTCGGCCGCCTCGTCGGCCTCGCGGGCCGCATCGCCCAGGTCGGAGCAGTCGCTGCCGCCGGCGATCACCGTCGAGGCGTCGACCACGAGGTGCACCGCCGCCAGGGCGTGCACAGGTCGGTCACCGCCCAGGGCAAGAGTGCCGGCCCCGGGTGCTGCGGGTGGGCCGGCCGCGATCGGACAGCCTCGCCGACGTGCTGCCTCCGCAGCCTCGTCGGCTGCCTCGCGCGCCTCCTGCGCGGCCCGGGACGCGGCGTCGGCGTCGCCGCGACGCGCGGCGTCGGCCGCCCGGTCGGCGGCCGTCCCGGCGTCGTCGGCCAGCCTGCGCGCGCCCGCGAGCTCACCGGCGAGGTCGGCCAGCTTCCCGAACTTGCCGCCCTTGGCGGCCAGCTTG
>JBBQSN010000138.1:0-9508 GCA_038213835.1 Actinomycetales bacterium | reverse complement strand
GCCGAACTCGATGGGGCCGGTGATCGTGCAGGCCACCCTGGTGCTGGCCACGGCGATCATCGAGGTCGCCGCCCTGTCCTACCTGGGGCTCGGCGCGCCGGACCCCACCGTCGCGGAGTGGGGCCGGATGCTGGTCAAGGCGCAGAGCCGGCTCGAGAGCGACCCCCAGCTCGCCCTGTGGCCCGGTGCCTGCATCACGGTCACCGCGCTCGGCTTCACCCTCCTCGGTGAGGCGCTGCGCGAGGCACTCGACCCCAAGTTCCGGAGGTGAGCGGCGTGAGCACCGACGTCACCGAGCTCGACACCGGTCGCGACCGCGCGGCAGGCAGCGACGGACCGTTGCTGGACGTGCAGGACCTCTCGGTCCGGTTCACCCGGCGCGGACGGCGCGACGTGCACGCCGTCGACGGCGTCTCGTTCTCCGTCGCGGCCGGCCAGGTCGTCGGCCTGGTCGGGGAATCGGGCAGCGGCAAGTCCGTCACGTCCCTGGCCGTGATGGGCCTGCTCCCGAACCGCGGCGTGGCGGTCGACGGCCGGGTGCGGTTCGACGGTCACGACCTGCTGGCGATGAACGACCGCTCTCTGGCGAAGATGCGCGGCCGCGACCTGGCGATGGTCTTCCAGGACCCCATGTCCTCGCTCAACCCGGTGGTCCCGGTCGGCCTGCAGGTCACAGAGGTGCTGCGTGCCCACACCGACCTCGACCGCGGCAGCGCCCGCGACGAGGCCGAGGACCTCGTCCGGCGCGTGGGCATCCCGGACCCGCGGCGACGGCTCACCGAGTACCCGCACCAGCTCTCGGGCGGCATGCGGCAGCGGGCGATGATCGCGATCGCGCTGGCCTGCAAGCCGCGGCTGCTGATCGCCGACGAACCGACGACCGCGCTCGACGTGACGATCCAGGCGCAGGTGCTCGAGCTGCTCAAGCAGCTCGTCACCGAGACCGGCACCGCGATGATCATGATCACGCACGACCTCGGCGTGGTCGCCGGGCTGTGCGACGAGGTCAACGTCATGTACTCCGGACGGATCGTCGAGACCGCCTCTCGCACCGAGCTGTTCGGTGTCCCGCGGCACCGTTACACGCAGGGGCTCCTGGCGTCCATCCCGCGACTGGACTCCCCCCGGGGCGAGAAGCTGAAGCCCATCCCCGGCACGCCGCGCGACACCATCGCCTGGTCGGTCAAGTGCGCCTTCGCGCCGCGCTGTCCGCACGAGGTCGCTGCGTGCAGCTCGCCCGACCTCGCGCTGCTGCCCGACCCGGTGCGGCCCGGCCACGAGGTGCGGTGCGCGAACCCGGCGCCGGTGCCCGGTGCCGAGGGCAGCGACAGCACCGACGGCGCCGGCGGCGCCGACGGCGCCGAGGGCACCGACGCAGGCACCACGACGAAGGAGCTGCGGTGAACTCGTCCGTGGACAAGGGGTTCTCGGAGCCGTCCGCCGACGGCGCCCGCCCGACCCGAACCGGGGCTCGGGGGGAGGTCCTGCTCGACGTCCGCGACCTCGAGGTGCACTTCCCGATCCGGCGCGGCCTCGTCTTCGACCGCACGGTCGGCCACGTCCGCGCCGTCGACGGCGTCTCGCTGCAGGTGCGGCGCGGCGAGACCTACGGCCTGGTCGGCGAGTCCGGCTGCGGGAAGTCGACGCTGGGTCGCGGCATCCTGCGGCTGGAGCAGCCCACGGGCGGCCAGGTGCTCCTCGACGGCACCGACCTCGCCTCGCTCAAGGGCGAGGCGTTGCGTCGGGCCCGCCGGCAGATGCAGATGGTGTTCCAGGACCCGATGGCCAGCCTGGACCCGCGGCAGAGCGTCGAGAGCCTGCTCACCGAGCCGCTGCGGGCGCACTCCGACGCCGAGGACGCCGTGCCGAAGTCGCGCTGGCGCGAGCGGATGCTGGAGATGCTGGAGGTCGTGGGCCTGCCGGCCTCGGCCGCCGCGAAGTACCCGCACGAGTTCTCCGGCGGCCAGCGGCAGCGGATCGGCATCGCCCGGGCGATGGTGCTCAACCCCCGCCTGGTGATCGCTGACGAGCCCGTGAGCGCCCTCGACGTCTCGGTGCAGGCACAGGTGATCAACCTGCTGGAGGAGCTGCAGGACAGCCTCGACCTCACCTACCTCGTGATCGCGCACGACCTCGCCGTGGTGCGGCACATCAGCGACACCATCGGGGTCATGTACCTCGGCACGATCGTGGAGGAGGCGCCCAGCGACAGCCTCTACGACCAGCCGCTGCACCCGTACACGATCTCGTTGATGTCCGCGATCCCCGTCCCGGACCCCGAGGTCGAGGACCGTCGCGAGCGGATCCTGCTCGCCGGCGACCTCCCCAGCCCCGCGAACCCCCCGAGCGGCTGCCGGTTCCACACCCGGTGCCCGTTCCGGCAGGAGACCCGCTGCCACGACGAGGTGCCCCTGCTGCGTGAGCTCGCCCCCGGCCACCAGGTCGCGTGCCACTTCGCCGAGGAGGTGCGCGACGGCACCGTCCGCGCCTCGTCCGCGTCGCACGACCCCACCACCGCCGGCGTCCTGGTCGACCAGCGGGACGACTGAGCCCCCACGACCGGTCGGACGATCGTGCTGCCCGGTCGCCACGAGCGTCCGACGGGTCGGGCGGGCCAGGGCGAGCCGGTTCCGTAGGCTGGCCCCACGCCGTCGCGTCCCGGTCCTGACCCGCAGACCGCCGAGGCGACGGACGGAGGTGGACGATGGCCGCACAGGCGGCTCCCGGATGGAAGGTCGGCCGGGTCGCGGGCGTGCCCGTCTACGTCTCCCGGAGCTGGCTGCTCATCGCCGGTCTCGTCACGTTCCTGTTCGGTCAGCAGCTGGCGCCCCAGCTCGGTGGGCTCGGCTACCTCGTGGCCTTCGGGTACGCCGTCGCGCTGTTCCTCGCGGTGCTGGTGCACGAGGCCGCGCACGCGCTGGCGGCCCGCGCCGTCGGTCTCCCACCCACGCACATCGTCATCACCTTCTGGGGCGGGCACACCCAGTTCGAGTCCGAGGCCGCGTCGGCCGGCCGCTCCGTCCTGGTCGCCGTGGTCGGCCCGCTCGCCAACGGCGTCCTGGCGCTCCTGGCCTTCCTCGTCTCCGGGGCGTTCGCCTCGGACACCCTGGACGGCGGTGCGGTGGCCGGTCGGTTGCTGCTCGCCTTCACCATCACGAACCTGTTCCTGGCCGTATTCAACCTGCTCCCCGGCCTGCCGCTCGACGGCGGCCGGGTGCTCGAGGCCGTGGTGTGGCGGATCACCGGCAGCCGCAGCACCGGGACGGTCGTGGCGGGGTGGGCCGGCCGGGTCGTCGCCGTGCTCGCGATCGCGTACGCCCTGCTGCCCCTGCTGCAGGGCCGTCCGCTGAGGCTGTTCACGGTGGTCTGGGCGGCGCTCATCGGCGCGATGCTGTGGTCGGCCGCCGGGCAGGCCCTCAACGGGGCCCGGATCCGTTCTCGCGCCGAGCGGCTCGACCTCGCGACGATGATGCGTCCGGCGGTCGCCGTGCCGGCGGGCAGCACGCTCGCCACCCTCGCCGACACGATGCGCGCGCACCGCGGCACCGTGGTGGCGGTGGTCCTGGTCGACCCTGACGGCGCGGTCCGGGGCGTGCTCGACCCGCAGGCCGTGCAGGCCGTGCCTGCTGACCGGCACGGCGAGGTGCTGGTGGAGCAGGTCTCGCGCCGGCACGACCCGCGCTCGGTGCTCGACGCCCGCCTCGGTGGCGACGCCCTCATCGACGCCCTCCAGCGGGTCGACGGCGGCGACGCCGTGGTCGTGGACGCCGGGCGGGTCGTGGGGGTCGTCCCCGTCGGGGAGGTCGTCGCCACCCTGCTCGGGACGGGCACCCGGGGCGTGCGCACGCGGACACCGGGCCGGACCTCGTGACCCGTGTCGGACGTCACTAGACTCCGCGACCGTGCCCAGCGAGCCGAACGACCCCGCCACCACCCCGGACCTGCGACCTCGCGCCGACGGGCCGTCCGTGGCCGAGGAGCCGACGGGCGCCGCGACCCGGCGCGGGCCGCTGCGGGTGGGGGAGCGGGTCCAGCTCACCGACCCCAAGGGCCGGCTGCACACCATCACCCTCACCCCGGGGGCGCAGTTCCACACCCACCGGGGCATGTTCGACCACGACGACCTCATCGACGGCCCGGAGGGCTCGGTCGTCACGAACACCGCCGGTATCGACTACCTGGTGCTGCGCCCCCTGCTGAGCGACTACGTGCTGTCCATGCCGCGCGGGGCCGCGGTCGTCTACCCCAAGGACGCGGGCCAGGTGGTGGCGATGGCCGACGTGTTCCCGGGCGCCCGCGTGGTCGAGGCGGGCGTCGGGTCCGGCGCGCTGTCGATGTCCCTGCTGCGCGCCGTGGGCGACTCCGGGCACCTGCACTCGGTGGAGCGGCGGGCCGACTTCGCCGACATCGCGCGCGGCAACGTCGAGTCCTTCTTCGGCGGACCCCACCCTGCCTGGACGGTGACCGTCGGCGACCTCGTGGAGGTGCTGCCCGAGGCCGAGTCGCCGGGAACGGTCGACCGCGTGGTGCTCGACATGCTCGCTCCGTGGGAGTGCCTGGACGTCGCCGCGACCGCGCTGGCCCCCGGTGGCGTGCTGATCGGGTACGTGGCGACCGCGACGCAGCTGTCCCGGCTGGCCGAGGAGATCCGCGGCCACGGTGGCTACACCGAGCCCGCGGCCTGGGAGTCGATCGTGCGCGGCTGGCACCTCGAGGGCCTCGCGGTGCGTCCGCAGCACCGGATGGTCGGTCACACCGGGTTCCTGCTGACCACCCGGCGGATGGCCGACGGCGTGGCCGCACCGGTGCGTCGTCGTCGCCCGGCCAGGGGCAGCGAGCTGGGCGAGGACCACTGGGGCGACGCCGAGTGGTCGGCCGAGGACCTCGGTGAGCGGGCCGTCTCGGACAAGAAGGTCCGTCGGGTCCGGCGCGACGTGGGTCGTCCTGGTCTCGGCCCGGACACGACCGGGCGGGTCCGCCCGGCCGAGCAGGACCCGCCGGGTTAGGTTGGGCAGACCACGATCCCCCGGGGAGGTCTCGATGACGGAGCACGGGTCGACGCACGGGTCAGGGCACGGGGCCGAGCAGGGTCACGACGCCGCCACGATCCGCGAGGTCGAGCTGCTGCGCTCGGAGATCGCCTCGTTGCGCCGCCGGGTCACCGAGCAGCCGGGGCGCGTGCGCTCCCTCGAGGACCGGGTCGCACTGCTGCAGCGCCAGGCCGACGACCTGCTCAACCGCAACGAGCGGCTCCAGCGCACCCTCGGCGACGCCCGCGAGCAGCTCGTCACGCTGCGCACGGAGGTCGACCGGCTGGCGCAGCCGCCCAACGGGTACGCCACCTTCGTCGAGGCGCACGAGGACGGCACCGTCGACGTCGTCCAGGCCGGGCGCAAGCTGCGGGTGGCGATGAGCCCCACCATCGACCGCGCCGAGGTGGGTCCCGGCCAGGAGGTCATGCTCAACGAGGCGCTCAACGTGGTCACGGCTGTCGGGTACGAGCGCACCGGCGAGCTCGTCACGATCAAGGAGCTGTTGGAGGGCGACCGCGCCCTCGTCCTGGCCCGCGCCGACGAGGAGCGCGTCGTGCGCCTCGCGGGGTCGCTGGCCGGCGAGAAGCTGCGGGTCGGCGACGCCGTCACGCTCGAGCCGCGTTCGGGCTACGTCTACGAGAAGATCCCCAAGGCAGAGGTCGAGGAGCTCGTCCTCGAAGAGGTCCCCGACATCGACTACTCCGACATCGGCGGCCTGGCCGGGCAGATCGAGCAGATCCGCGACGCCGTCGAGCTGCCGTTCGCGCATCCCGACCTGTTCCGCGAGCACGGGCTCAAGGCCCCCAAGGGCATCCTGCTGTACGGCCCGCCCGGGTGCGGCAAGACGCTGATCGCCAAGGCGGTGGCGCGCTCGCTCGCGATGCAGTCGGCGGCCAAGACGGGGCAGAGCGAGGCCACGTCGTACTTCCTGAACATCAAGGGTCCCGAGCTGCTCAACAAGTACGTCGGCGAGACCGAGCGGCACATCCGGCTCATCTTCGCCCGGGCGCGGGAGAAGGCCTCGGAGGGTACACCGGTCGTGGTGTTCTTCGACGAGATGGAGTCGCTGTTCCGCACCCGCGGCTCAGGCGTGTCCTCCGACGTCGAGACCACGATCGTGCCGCAGCTGCTGGCCGAGATCGACGGCGTGGAGCGGTTGGACAAAGTGATCGTCATTGGCGCCTCCAATCGCGAGTACATGATCGACCCCGCGATCCTGCGTCCGGGCCGGCTCGACGTTAAGGTCAAGATCCACCGCCCGGACGCCGAGGCGGCGCGCGACATCTTCACCAAGTACCTCGTCCCGACCCTGCCGCTGCACGCGGACGACCTGGCCGAGAACGGCGGGTCCGCCGACGGGACGGTCGAGGCGATGATCCAGGCCACGGTCGAGCGCATGTACGCCGAGACGGAGGAGAACCAGTTCCTCGAGGTCACCTACGCCGGCGGCGACAAGGAGATCCTGTACTTCAAGGACTTCAACTCGGGCGCCATGATCCAGAACATCGTCGACCGGGCCAAGAAGATGGCGATCAAGGACTGGCTCACCCTGCAGCAGAAGGGGATCCGGGTCGACCACCTGCTGGCGGCGTGCGTCGACGAGTTCAAGGAGAACGAGGACCTCCCGAACACGACGAACCCGGACGACTGGGCCCGCATCTCCGGCAAGAAGGGCGAGCGGATCGTCTACATCCGCACGATCATCCAGGGCAAGAAGGGTTCCGAGCCGGGTCGCACGATCGACACCGTGTCGAACACGGGCCAGTACCTGTAGGACGACCGGTGGCGGCCCGCCGCGAGCCTCCGGACGGTCGGCAGCCGGGCCGCCGTGTCCTGGAGCAGTCGAACCCGGCCGAGAAGGACCCGGTGGCCGCGTGCCAGGCCAAGGAGTCCTCGCCGACGCCCGGACGCGATCTGCACCGAGGAGTCCGTAGGGTCGACCCATGACGGTTCGCCGCGTGATGGGGATCGAGACCGAGTACGGCGTCTCGGCCGCCGGCGACCCGGCCGCCAACCCGATGCTGATGTCGGGCCAGGTGGTCAACGCCTACGCCGCGCCGCTCGGCGCGCGGGCCGGCCGCGCCCGCTGGGACTACGAGGACGAGCAGCCGCTGAGCGACGCCCGAGGGTGGCAGCTCGGCCGCCAGCAGGCGCACCCGAGCCAGCTCACCGACCGTCCGGGAGGCGAGCTCTCCGACGAGCTGGACGACCCGACGCTGGCGAACGTGGTGCTGACCAACGGCGCCCGGCTCTACGTCGACCACGCCCACCCCGAGTACTCCAGCCCCGAGGTGACGAACCCGCTCGACGCGCTGCGCTGGGACAAGGCCGGCGAGCTGGTGATGCTGGAGGCGGTGCGCCGGCTCGCCGACGTCCCGGGGCAGCCACCGGTGAACCTGTACAAGAACACCACCGACAACAAGGGCGCCTCGTACGGCACGCACGAGAACTACCTGATGGACCGGGCCACCGCCTTTCCCGACATCGTGCGCGGCCTGATCCCGTTCTTCGTGACCCGCCAGGTCTTCACCGGGGCCGGACGGGTCGGCCTCGGCCAGTCCGGTGAGACGCCGGGCTTCCAGGTCTCGCAGCGGGCCGACTTCTTCGAGGTCGAGGTGGGTCTGGAGACCACGCTGAAGCGGCCGATCATCAACACCCGCGACGAACCGCACGCCAGCGCCGACAAGCACCGGCGGCTGCACGTGATCATCGGCGACGCGAACCTCTCCGAGGTGGCCGGCTACCTGAAGATGGGCACCACCGCGCTGGTGCTGGACATGATCGAGGCGCGGACGCTGCCCGACCTCACGGTGCAGAACCCGGTCTCGACCCTGCACGCGGTGAGCCACGACCCCACGCTGCGCGCGCTCGTCACCCTGCGCGACGGCACCCGTCTCACCGCGGTCGAGCTGCAGCAGCGCTACCTGCAGGCCGCCACCGAGTTCGTCGACGACCGCTGGGGGCAGGACGCCGACGAGCAGACCCGGGACGTGCTGGCGCGCTGGGGCGACCTGCTCGACCGGCTCGCCCGCGACCCGATGTCGTGCGCCCGCGAGCTGGACTGGGTCGCCAAGCTCCGCCTGCTGGAGGGGTTCCGGGAGCGCGAGGGTGTCGGATGGGACCACCACCGGATCCAGGCCATCGACCTGCAGTACGGCGACGTGCGTCCCGAACGCGGTCTGTACCACCGGCTGCTGGAGCGCGGCGCGGTCGAGCGGCTGCTCGACCCCCAGGTGGTGCGGGCCGCGGTCACCGACCCCCCCGAGGACACCCGCGCATACTTCCGTGGCCAGTGCCTGGCCCGGTTCGGCCGCGAGGTGACCGCGGCCAGCTGGGACTCGCTGATCTTCGACGTCCCCGGGCACCCCTCGCTGCAGCGGGTGCCGATGCTGGAGCCGCTGCGCGGCACCAAGGAGCACGTCGGCGCGCTGCTGGACTCCTGCGGGTCCGCCGCCGACCTGGTCCGGGCGCTCACCCGCCGCTGACCGGACCACCGGGGCCGCGGCCAGGTCGCCGTCCGGTCTCGATCCGCGGGGCGGCGGGGCAGGTGTCGGCAGGGCTGCCTAGGATCGGTGCAGGACGGAACGGCTGAGCAGGCCGGAACGCACGGCAGGACGACACCCGGGAGGTCCGATGTCCGGCCAGGAGCAGCAACGACCGCAGCGCCGTGACGGCGACGAGCCCGACGAGGCGCCCGCGCCGCCGCCCACCGCGCCCACGTCCCAGGTCAACACCGACGACATCGACTCCCTGCTGGACGAGATCGACGACGTCCTGGAGACCAACTCGGAGTCGTTCGTCCGTGGGTTCGTCCAGAAGGGCGGCCAGTGATCACTGGAGGCGACCCGTCCGGACGCCTGCCCTCGGCCTTCACGGCGACCGGCTCGTCGTCGTTCACCGAGTTCCTGCGCACGCACGACCCGGACCTGCTGCCGGGGCACCGTCCCCTGCCCGCCGGGTCGGTGCCGCAGGCGCCGCACGCCACCACCATCGTCGCGATGAACTTCCCCGGGGGCGTGGTGATGGCGGGTGACCGTCGCGCCACGATGGGCAACCTGATCGCCAACCGCGAGATCGAGAAGGTCTTCCCGGCGGACGAGTACTCCTGCGTCGGCATCGCCGGTGCGGCAGGCCTCGCGGTCGAGATGGTGCGGCTGTTCCAGGTCGAGCTCGAGCACTACGAGAAGATCGAGGGCGTCCTGCTCAGCCTGGACGGCAAGGCGAACCGGCTGGCCACCATGATCCGGGGCAACCTGGGCCTGGCCATGCAGGGCCTGGCCGTCGTCCCGCTGTTCGCCGGGTACGACCTCGACTCGGGCACGGGCCGGATCTTCTCCTACGACGTCACCGGCGGCCGGTACGAGGAGCACGGCCACCACTCGGTGGGCTCCGGCTCGCTGTTCGCCCGCGGGTCTCTGAAGAAGCTGTACCGGCCCACGCACGGCGCCGACGAGGCCGTGCGGGTCGCGGTGGAG
>JBBQSN010000137.1:0-9572 GCA_038213835.1 Actinomycetales bacterium | reverse complement strand
GTGCGCTGTGCCTCCGGCGATCGCGCCGAGGCCGCCGGCAACGACGACCACGGACACCTGGGCGCTGGTGCTGGCGGCCAGCAGCTGCTTGACGTCGCTCTGGCCCAGCGCGACGGCTCCGAGCACGACCCCGGTGAGCAGCCCGATGACGACCGCGGCCGAGGCCACGTCCGGGTGCGCAGCCAGGACCGGCTCGAGCCGGACCAGCAGGTAGCCGCCGGCCGCGACCATCGTGGCCGAGTGCAGCAGGGCGCTGACCGGGCTGGGTCCGAGCATCGCCCGCGACAGCCACCCGGACAGCGGCAGCTGGGCGGACTTGCCGACCGCGGCGACCAGGACGCCCACCGCCAGGACCGTGCCGTAGGGCCCTGACGCGTCCGCGAGGTCGGTCAGCCGCAGGCTGCCCGCCCCGGCCAGTGCGGCACCGGCGGCGACGAACAGGCCGAGGTCGGCGGCACGGGTGGTCAGGAAGGCGGTGGTGCCGGCGCGGGTCCGGGTCGGGTGCTTCCAGGCGCTGGCGATCAGGAGGCCGGACGCGGCGCCCATCACCTCCCACCCGATGACCAGGGCAGGCAGGGACGCCGCCAGGACGGTCGTGTGCATCCCGGCCGCGAACAGCAGCAGGAGCCCGAGGAGGCGTGGTCGGTTCGTACCCGAGGTGTCGTCGGTGACCGCGTCGTGCAGCGAGCCGGCCCCGGTGACCAGCACGACGGCGAGCAGCACGACCGCCACGACGAGCGACGTGGTGCGACCCAGGACGTCGACCTGCAGCTCGACACCGGCTCCGGGAACGTCGATGGCCAGGAACGGGCTGGTCGCTTCGGCACCGGACCGGACCAGGACCAGCATCAAGGGGCCTGCTGCGGCGGCGACCAGCGCCAGCAGCACCGCTGCCCGCTCCCGCCTCCCGGTCCAGCGGGCCGCGGTCAGCGCGAGCGCGAGGCCGACGACGGCGGGGACCACCGGGATGGCGAACAGGGCGAGGTCCGACCCTTCCCCGGCGCTCATCTGCAGGCTCATCCGCTCAGGTCCGTGGCCATGTCGACCATGTCGACCTGCCGGGCACGGTAGATCGCCAGCACCACCGCGAAACCCATCGCCATCTCGACGGCCATCACGACCAGCCCCATCACGACCAGCACCTGGCCGTCGGGTCGGGTCGGTGAGATCGCGGCCCACGCTCCCCCACCGGCCAGCAGCACGCCGTTCACGACCAGCTCCAGCCCCATCATCACCATCACCACGCTCTGCTGCGACAGTGCGCCGAAGACGCCGACGGCCACCAGAGCGGCGGCCACGCTCAGCAGCACCTGCATCGTCAGCGGGTCGATCAGCGGCTGGACGGCCGTCATCGCGGCAGCCCTCCCGTGACCGGGTCGTCCGGACGCCTGCGCGACAGGTCGTCACCGAACCGGTCGTAGCGCCCCCGGTCGGTGGCCAGCACGGTGGCAGCCAGGATGGTGGCCAGCAGCGTGACCCCGACGACGAGCATGACGAGCATGTGCGAGCCCATCACCGCGCGACCGACCTGCAGCGTCGGCTCGACCATCGCGGCGCCGGCGGACCCCGTCGGCCCCATGCCGTCGCCGGTGGCCGTCGAGGCGCCCGCGACCACGGCCGACCAGTCGACCACCCACACCCCCACGACCAGGACGACGAACACGGTGGTCGCGACCGCAGCGGCGGAGCGCCCCGCGTGCACCATCGTCATCGGCATCAGGCCGGCGGGATTCATCATGAACGCCACCATGAACACCGCCATCACGGCCATCTCGACCGTCATCATCAGCACCGTGACGGCGCCGAGGTAGGCCAGCCCGAGCGTCCAGAGCAACCCGGCCACGGCTACGAACGAACCCAGCAGGGCGAAGGTCGCACGCGCCATCGAGTCGACCACGAACACCGCCACCCCGAGCGCGACCGCCACGGCACCGAGAGCACCGACGCCGACCAGGTCGACGACGCCCGACACCGCGACCGCATCGGCGTTCACAGCACACCTCGAAGGACGAGCACCGACACGACCAGGGCCTGGACGATGGTCAGCGGCAGGACGACCACCCAGGCCACGTCCACCGTCCGGTCCGGCGGGAGCACCGGCAGCCGTCTCGCCAGCGCGACCATGACCGCTGTGACCAGCACCGTCTTCAGCAGCAGCCACCACCAGCCGGACGCCACCGGGCCGGCCGGTCCTCCCAGGAACAGCGTGGCCGTCATCGCCGCCGCGACACCGAGGAAGAGGGCGCGTCCCGCGCTGAGCGCGAGGCGCGCAGGGCCGGTGGTCTCGGCGAGCACACCGCCGCCGAGGTCACGGCCCATCGGGCCGGCGAACGGCCCCCAGGACGCGAAAGCCGCTGCGGCGCACATGAAGACAGCCGCCGCCACCGGCATCACCACGACGAACCACACCCCCTGCTGGGCGAGCAGGACGTCCGACACCCGCAGCGACCCGGCCGCCACCCCGACCGTGATGAGCGAGAACATCAGCGGCAGCTCGTACGACAGCCCCTGCGCGAGGAAGCGGTAGGCACCCACCAGAGGCAGCACGCTGTTCGGCGACCACCCGGCGCACCACCAGGCGACCCACAGCAGCACCTCGGCGGCGTTGAACCAGACCAGGTCGGCGGAGGTGGACAACCACGCTGCGCCCGCGAACCCGACGGGCACCACGGCGAGCGCCAGCAGAGCGGCCGACGGCACCAGCACGACCGCGAGCCGGCCCAGCAGCACGTCGGGTGCGGGGAGCCGCCGCGGCTGCTCGGCCAGCAGACGCGCACCCGAACGCAGCGGCTCGCGCAACGACCTGGTCTGGAGGATCGGCAGCAACAGGGCCAGGACCACCACCCAGAGGACTGTTGCGGCCGTCATGACGCGCCCCCGTGATCGGTGTGGTGGTGCTGGTGGTGGGCGTGCGGTTCCGCCCCGCTGCCGGTGCCGCCGGGGCGCCCGGGTGAGAGGGCGAGACTGGCCACCGCGATCCGGGCACGCGCCAACTCGGTACCCACGACGACCAGCGGAACCAGGTCCGCAGCGGGGTGCACGGTCCACCCGACCTGCCCGGTCCCGCCCTTCGCACCGGTGAGCAGCTCCTCGCACCACTGAGCGACCCGGTCCGCGGCATCCTGGTCGTCCACGACGGCGACGTCGCGCAACGCCCAGCGCAGGGTTCGCGAACGGCGGACCCGTGAGAGCCAACGCTGCTCGGCACCGGTCGGTGCGATGGCGTCGAGGCGGGCCAGGGGGACGTGCGACAGGACCTTCGCAGCCTCCGTCCACCCGGCCAGGTCCAGCACCGTCACCAGCGCGTGGGCGACGGCAACCGGGCGCGGGAAGGTCTCCGGCCGCGACGGCCCCTGCTCGACCACGGCACTCGTCACGACGTCACCCGACAGCGTGGTCCGCACCACCAGACCAGCAGGCCAACCCGGCAGGAACGGGCCCCACCGGTGGACCAGCACGTCGAGCGCCAGCCCGTCGCGGTCCTGGCCCGTCGAGGCCATCGACAGGCCGGCCACCGATCCCATGTCGTGCCCCGCGTGCCCGCCCATGTCGTGCCCGCCCACGTCGTGCCCGCCATGCTGGTCGTCGGCGGACCCGTGCGGCGTCCGGCGCTGCTCGAGCAGCTCCGCGGCCTCGCCGGTCCGCGTGGCCGCGGCGCGCTGGGTGTCCCGGTCACGCAGCCGAACCAGCGCGGCGTCCAGCAGCTCGTCGATCCCCGACTCGTGGTCCGCCTCGCCCGAGATGTCGACCCGGCTCCGCGGTGCGGTCATGTGGTGCCACCAGAGCCCGCACGCGCGTGCGAGGTCCGTCGCGTGGTCGCCGACCACGACCAGGACATCGGCGTCAGCAGGCGACCCGGCCCGGGGCCAGCCCCGCGACGCCGCCGCCGCCTCGACCCGCCACCCCGTGCTCGTTCGCTCGGGGGACGCGAGGACGGCGACGCGGGGCCGGCCCAGAGCCCAGCCGCGCAGTCGGTTCGCGGTCGAGGCGATCAGGTCCACCGCAGCGCACCCTCGCGCCAGCAGTACACGACACCCAGCAGCAGGACCGCGAGGAACCCGAACATCTCGACGACGGCAGCGACGCCGACCTCGGCGACGACCAGGGCCCACGGGTACATGAAGACCATCTCCATGTCGAAGGCCAGGAACAGCAGGCTCACCGTGTACCAGCGGACGTGGTAGCGGCTGACCGCGTGCTGGGTCACCAGCGAGCCGGACTCGAAGGGCAGGACGACGGCCGGTGACGTCGCGACGCGAAGGGCGAGCCATGAGCCCGCACCGGCCACTGCAAGGAGCACGACCGCGCCGGCCAGCAGGAGTCCCTCGCTCACGGTTCGTCCCTCGCCGTGGCGTCCGCACGGTGCCCGACGGTCGGCTCGCTCACGACGTCGCGGATGCGTTGTCCCGGTTGGCCTCCAGCGCGCGGAAACGGCGCAGACGCAGGCTGTTGGTGACCACGAAGACCGACGAGAACGCCATCGCCGCGCCGGCGATCATCGGGTTGAGCAGTCCGGCCGCTGCCAGCGGGATGGCTGCCACGTTGTAGGCGAAGGCCCAGAAGAGGTTGCCCTTGATCGTGCTCAGGGTGCGACGCGAGAGCCGGATGGCGTCGGCCGCAGCACGCAGGTCCCCGCGCACCAGGGTCAGGTCGGAGGCCTCGATGGCGGCGTCGGTGCCGGTGCCCATGGCCAGACCGAGGTCGGCCTGAGCGAGGGCGGCGGCGTCGTTCACGCCGTCGCCGACCATGGCGACGACCCGGCCCTCGGCCTGCAGCCGCTGGACGACCTCGACCTTGTCCTTCGGCAGCACGTCGGCGATCACGTCGTCGATGCCGACCTGGGCGGCGACGGCGCGGGCGACGACCTCGTTGTCGCCGGTCAGCAGGACCGGGCGCAGGCCGAGGTCGCGCAGCTGCTGGACGGCCTCCGCGGAGGTGTCCTTGACGGCGTCGGCCACGGACAGCACGGCCCGCGCGGCGCCGTCCCAGCCGACCGCCACGGCCGTGCGGCCCTGCCGCTGGGCGTCCTGCAGGGCGGCGTCCAGCTCCTCGTCCAGGTGCTGGGACCAGTCCCGGAGCAGCTGCGGGCGGCCGACGACGACGGCGTGCCCGTCGACGACGCCCTGCACGCCCAGGCCCTCGACGTTCTCGAAGCCCTCCACCGCGGGCAGCGCACCCACCCGCTCGGTCGCGCCGCGGGCGATCGCCTGCGCGATGGGGTGCTCGGAGGCGTCCTCGAGCGCCCCGGCCAGGCGCAGCACCTCGCCGGCGTCGACACCGGACGCTGTGACGACGTCGACCAGCGTCATCCGGCCGGTGGTGACGGTGCCGGTCTTGTCGAGCACGACCGTGTCGACGCGCCGGGTCGACTCCAGGACCTCCGGGCCCTTGATCAGGATGCCGAGCTGGGCGCCGCGACCGGTGCCGACCATGAGAGCGGTCGGGGTCGCCAGCCCGAGAGCGCACGGGCAGGCGATGATCAGCACTGCGACGGCGGCGGTGAACGCCGCGGTGATGCCGCTGCCCGTGCCGATCCACCACCCGAGGGTGGCCACGGCCAGGACGATGACGACCGGGACGAAGACGCCGGAGACGCGGTCGGCCAGGCGCTGCACCTCGGCCTTGCCGGTCTGGGCGTCCTCGACGAGCCTGGCCATCTGGGCCAGCTGGGTGTCCGACCCGATCCGGGTGGCCCGCACCACCAGACGTCCGCCGGCGTTGACGGTTCCGCCCACCACCGGGTCGTCGACACCGACCTCGACCGGCACCGACTCACCGGTGAGCATCGAGGCGTCGACGGCTGAGCTGCCTTCGACGACGACGCCGTCGGTGGCGACCTTCTCCCCCGGTCGGACGACGAACTGCTCGTCCACCTGCAGGGACTCGGCCGGGACGCGCTGCTCGCGGCCGTCCCTCAGCACCGAGACCTCCTTGGCGCCCAGGGCCAGCAGCGCGCGCAGCGCCGCCCCTGCCTGCCGCTTGGACCGGGCCTCGAAGTAGCGTCCGGCCAGGATGAACGTGGTGACCCCGGCGGCCGCCTCCAGGTAGATGTTCGCGCTGCCGTCCATCCGGGCGATGGTCAGCTCGAACGGGTGCGTCATGCCCGGCACGCCGGCGGTCCCGAGGAACAGCGCGTACAGCGACCAGCCCAGCGCGGCGAGCGTGCCGACGGAGATCAGGGTGTCCATGGTCGAGGTGCCGTGCCGCAGGTTCGTCCACGCGGCCCGGTGGAAGGGCCAGGCTCCCCACAGCACCACGGGCGCTGCGAGCGTGAGCGACAGCCACTGCCAGTAGGTGAACTGCAGGGCAGGGACCATCGCCATCGCGATGACCGGGACGGTCAGCACGGTCGAGAGGGTCAGCCGCTGCCGCAGCGCGATCACGTGCGCGTCGGCACGGTCGTCGTCGCCCGATCCGTCACCGCTCTCGCCGGGGGCCCTGGGTGGATCGGGCAGGGTCGCGGTGTACCCGGCTGCCTCGACCGCCGCCACGAGGGTCGCCGGGTCGGTCCCGACGGCCACGTGCGCCCGCGCCTTCTCGGTCGCGTAGTTGACGGTGGCGCTGACGCCGTCGAGCTTGTTCAGCTTCTTCTCGATCCGCATCGCGCACGACGCGCAGGTCATGCCGCCGATCACGAGCTCGACCTGATCGCTATGTGCTGCAGTCTGTTCCGGCGTCTGACCGGTGGCGTTCGCGGGCCCCGGTGCCGGGGCACTCGTCGAGGTGCTCATCGGTGCGTCCTCCTCGTCTCGTTCGGGTGGCCGGTGACCTCGGTGCGGCTCAGTGGTCGTCGCCGTGGTCGTCCGTGGACCCGTCGTCGGTCCGTTCGGGCGTGCCGGTCTCGGCGCCGAGGGTGAGCTCGGCCGTGCGCACGACGCCCTCGTGCTGGAAGTCCAGGAAGAGCCGGTACTCGCCGGCGGAGGGGACCGCCGCGACGAAGGTCACGTCCGGCCCGGGGTCCGTCGTCCCGTCGCCCGGTTCGCCGGCGGGGTGGACGTGCAGGTAGGCGAGGTCGCCGTCACGCAGCGCCACGAGGTGGCCGTAGGCACCGAGGTACGGGTCCAGGTCCGTGACGGGCACGCCGTCCCTGGTCACGCTCAGGGTCAGCTCGCTGTCCTGCCCCGGGGTCAGGGAACCGTCCACGGACACGGTGTAGCCGTCGACCTGCGCCGTCCTGCTCTCGGCCGCACGAGCGGCCGGCTCGTAGGCACCGGCGACCTGCAGGTCCGCCCCGAGCGTCAGACCCTCGCCAGGAGCCGGGCCCGCAGCCGGGACGAAGTCCGCGAACACGCGCCAGTCGCCCGGGTCGAGGTCGACCGGGACCGTCCACGTCCCGGCGTCGTCCCGGGTCGGGTGGACGTGCTGGAAGCCGGTCAGGTCCCGGCGCACCACGATCAGGTGCAGCTCCTTGGTGTGGGTCTCCTCGAACTCGGTGAGCGCGGCGCCGGTGTCGTCCACGATCTGCAGCGACAACGGAACGCCATCGCCCGCGGCGAGCGCGTCGTCGGTGATGGTGAGTCGGTACCCGTTCTGCGCGACCATCAGGCCGCCCGGCAGCTCCTGCGCGACACCCGTGCCGTCCATCTCGTCCGCCTGGTCCCTCGCTCCGTCAGCCATGTCGTGCGGGGTCGGCTCGGACCGCACCGGGCTGCCGAGGGCGGACCCTGCTCCCATCGCGGCCGCGAAGGCCACCGCGAGCCCGACACCGAAACCGGCCAGCTTGATCGGGGTCTTCATCTCACGTCCTCACGTACGTCGGCCAGATCGGTCGAGGGGTTGGTTGGAGGGGGTTGGTCTGGGGGCTGGGCGCGCCCTAGGACCGGACCAACCGGGCGATGGCGTCGGAGGCCTCCTTGACCTTGGCCTTGGCCTCGTCCCCGTCACGGGCTGCGGCTTCCAGGACGCAGCCCGACATGTGCTCCTCGAGCAGCTCCAGGGACACCGCCTGCAGAGCGCGGTTGACCGCAGCCACCTGCGTCAGGATGTCGATGCAGTACTTGTCCTCGTCGACCATCCGCTGCAGGCCGCGCACCTGACCCTCGATGCGACGCAGCCGGTTGAGGTGGCGCTGCTTGGTGTTCTCGTAGCCGGGCACGCGATCTCCTCGTCGTCCGTGGTGCTCTCGGTGGTGCTGGGGGCAGGTCCGGGCGCACGAGGTACCCGGACCTGCACGGGTCAGCGGGTCAGCGGGTTAGCGGGTCACGACCTCGTAGCCGGCCTCGTCGACCGCCTCGCTGACCGCGTCGGCCGACAGGTCCTGGTCGCTGGTGATGGTGACCGTGCCGCCCGCCACGTCGACCGAGACGTCCTGGACGCCCTCGATCTTGCGGACCTCGGCGGTCACCGCGCCGGCGCAGTGGTCGCAGGTCATTCCCTGGACCGCGTAGGTGCTGCTTGCCATCGTCGCTCACTTCCTCTCGTCCGCCCAGGTACCCCTGGGCGGTATGAACCTTAGCGGAGTCGTCTGCCCACCACAACTACCCCCCACCCGTATCCATTCCTGGAGGCAGGCTACCCGTACCGGGTACCCCGTCCAGCCAGCTCGTCACGGTGGCCAAGGCGGTCACAGGGACGCGAGAAGGTCTCGCATCTCGGTGATCTCGGCCTGCTGGTCGACGATGATCGTCTCGGCCAACGCGACGGCCTCGGCGTTCTGCCCGTCGGCCACCTGGGCCTGGGCCATCTCGATCGCACCGGTGTGGTGCTCCACCATCTGCTCCAGGAACAGCCGGGACGCCGCGGCCCCGTCGGCGTCCTCCAGGGCCTGCATGTCCTGCTCGGACATCATCCCGCCCATGCCACCGTGATCCATCCCCTCCATGCTGTCCATGGAGCCCATCGACATGTCCGGCATCTCGGCACCCCAGGCCTCGAGCCACCCGCTCATCTGGTCGATCTCGGGCTGCTGGGCGTCCTTGATCCGCTCCGCGAGGTCGAGCACCTCGGTGTCGACACCGTCCTTGGCCAGCACCACCTCGCTCATCTCGATGGCCTGGGCGTGGTGCGGGATCATCATCTGCGCGAACATCACGTCCGCCTCGTTGTGCTCACCCTCAGCGGCTGAGCCCTCTGACGGCGAGGCGGTGGACGTGGAGGACATCGTCGTCCCCGCCGTCGCGTCGTCGTCGGATCCGCACGCCGCCAGGCTCAGCACCGTGGCCACGGCGGCAGCCGTCATCGTCATCGCTTGCTTCATCGTTCGTCTCGCTCTCGTTGTCGCGGGTCCTCGACCCGCCCGGATGTCTGATCTGACCTGGGCCAGGGCCCACCGAGCGACTGGCTCACGTGAGTGACGTCCAACAGGGACGACCCACGGGTCCGGTCAGGTCCGGCTGACGCAGAGCTGGACGAGCGATGGTCGAAGAGGCCCGATCCCCGGTACGGAGACGAGATGGGCCAGGCCCGCTCGGTCCGCCCGCCGCACGCCTCGTGCCCAGGCGGGCCGGCGCAGCAGCAGGAGGGCCAGCAGGAGCACGGCCAGGCAGACCGAACCCATGCCGTTGCTGCAATCCGTGTCGCACGCCGGGATCGAGACCGCTACGTGCGCGGCAGCGACACCGCCTACGTCCCTC
>JBBQSN010000136.1:0-9663 GCA_038213835.1 Actinomycetales bacterium | reverse complement strand
GCGACACGCGGGCGTGTCGCGCACCAGGCTCACACTCGGCGACGGGGGGGGGCTCACTGCAGCGCCGAGGTCAGCCGCATCACGTTGTCGACGTACCGCGACCAGATCGGTCGTCCCGCCCACTGCTCGGCCGTGAGCTCGCTGGACACGGCGCGGTAGGAGTCCTCGGCGGCGCGCACCCGGTGCACGACGTCACCGCCGGTGCACAGCAGGGACACCTCGAAGTTGAGCGTGAACGAGCGGACGTCGAGGTTCGACGACCCGATCACCGCGACCGTGTCGTCGACCGAGAGGTGCTTGGCGTGCAGCACAGCCGGCGCCGGGTAGCGGTAGATGCGGACGCCGGCCTCGAGCAGCGCCTCGTAGTAGGAGTTCTGGGCCCGCTGCACGAGGAACTGGTCGCCGCGCGCGCTCACGAACAGCTCGACCTCCACCCCGCGCTGGGCGGCGGTGGTGATCGAGTAGAGCAGCGACTCGTCCGGCACGAAGTAGGGGCTGGTGATCGAGAGCCGTTGCTTCGCACCGTAGATCAGCGTGTTGAACAGCCTGAGGTTGTTCTCGTGCGGGAAGCCGGGCCCGCTCGGCACCACCTGGCAGATGAGGTCGCCGGGGTCGTCGGCGTCGCCGTGGGGCTGGGCGGCCTCGCGGGAGACGTACTGCTGGTCCAGGCGCTCGTGCGTCTCGACGAACCAGTCGGTGGCGAACACCGCGTTCAGCGAGGGCACCACGGGCCCCCGGATCCGCGCCACCAGCTCCTTCCACCTCCGGTCGCCCCGCTTGTGGTAGCCGGCGTCGACGAGGTTCTGCGAGCCCATGAAGGCGATCTCGCCGTCGACGACGACGATCTTGCGGTGGTTGCGCAGGTCTGGACGGCGCCACCGTCCGCGCAGTGGGTGGATCGGGAGCATCTCGTGCCACTCGGCGCCGGTCGTGTCCAGCCGTCGGCGCAGCTCACGGTAGCCCCCGAGCCGCCGGGTGCCGATGTGGTCGAACAGCACCCGCACCGCGACGTCGCGGCCGGTCGCCTCGGTGACGGCCTGCCAGAACGGCTCGGTCGTGTCGTCCCAGGCGAGGATGTAGAAGGCGACGTTGACGTAGTCGTGCGACCCGCGCACGGCCTCGGTCATCGCCGTGACCGCCTCGTCGTACCCGGTGAGCAGCTCGACCCGGTTGCCGCTCACGGCCGGCAGCGAGCCGAGCTCGCGGTTCATCCGCAGCGCCGAGCGCAGCCAGCGTCGCACCTCGCCGGACGGGACGGCGTCCGGCAGGTCGCTCGAGCGCTCGCGGATGACGAGGTCGACCTCGGCCTGCTCGCGGCGTCGCCTGCGGTCCACGAACGGGCTGCCGATCAGGACGAACGCCAGGATGCCCACGTACGGCAGGAAGAAGATCAGCAGCAGCCAGCCCCACGCCGAGGACGGCCGGCGCCGCTCCGGGACGAGCCCGAGGGCGATCACCTTGACGAGGAAGTCGACGACCACGAGCAGGGTCGTGGTCCACAGCGTCCACCCGGACGGCGTGACCAGGTCGACGGCGGCGTGCACGGCCCCAGGGTGCCAGTGCCCGAGGAGGTCAGGCGTCCCTGTCCCGGTGGCGGTCGCGCTCGTCCCGCATCCACACGGTGCGCTGCGGGAACGGGATCTCCACGCCCTCGGCGTCGAAGACGGCCTTGATCCGGCGCCGCAGCTCGCGCGCCACCCGCCACTGCTCCAGCGGCACGGTCTTGACCACCAGCCGGACGACGACCGAGTCGGCCAGCAGCGCCTCCACGCCCCAGACCTCCGGCTCCTCCATCACCAGCGGTGCCCACTCGGGGTCGGCGTGCAGGTCGTGACCCACCTGGGCGAGCAGGCCCTGGACGCGGGTGACGTCCTCGCCGTAGGCCACGCTGATGTCCAGGACCGCGCGAGCCCAGCCCTGCGACTGGTTGCCGACCCGCTGGATCTGCCCGTTGGGGACGTACCAGACCGTCCCGTCCACCGACCGGAGCCGGGTGACCCGCAGGCCGACGGCCTCGATCGTGCCCACGGCCTCGCCGAGGTCGACGACGTCACCGACCCCGTACTGGTCCTCGACGATCATGAACAGCCCGGACAGGAAGTCCTTGACGAGCGACTGGGCGCCGAAACCCAGCGCGACACCAAGGATCCCCGCGCTCGCCAGCAGCGGGCCGATGTTGAGGCCGATCTCGGCCAGCACCATCAGGACCACGACGGTGGCG
Source organism: Actinomycetales bacterium (assembly GCA_038213835.1). Taxonomy (GTDB): domain Bacteria; phylum Actinomycetota; class Actinomycetes; order Actinomycetales; family CAWJMD01; genus JBBQSN01. The sequence goes on along the minus strand of JBBQSN010000136.1, from coordinate 7,442 downwards.
ATCACGCCGGTGGCGACGCTGCGCAGCACCGTCTCCATCGTGCGGGCACGCTGCACCCGCCGCTCGGAGGCGAGCGGGCTGTGCTGCTCCATCACGCTCTGGTAGCTCCAGCGCCGGCGCGTCCCCTCCTCCTGCACCGGGCGGTCGGCGGCGATCCGGTCGACGACCCGCTTGATGATCTTGTGCAGGACGAGGCGGGTCACGAAGCCGATCACGAGGATCAGCGCGATCCGCAGCGGCGTGCCGACCAGCAGCTCGGTCCACTCCCCGGCCCGGCGGCTTCCGGTGACCTCGGTGACGAGGCTGCAGATCCGGGCGCCGGAGTCGCACGCGTCCACGGACCCCTCGAGCACGTCGTCGGGCAGCACCGAGCCGCTCGGCGAGGGCGTGGGGGTGGTGCTGGAGGCCAGGGACGTGTGGAACGGGCCGATCACGCACGCACCTCCAGCGCCGTCTGGTGGGCCATGAAGGCCAGGGTGTCGGCCGAGAGCTCGACCGAGCGGGACAGCGCGCGGGCGCCGTGCCCGACGTCGGACTCGCGCCGCACCAGCACGGGACGGGTGTCGAGCGGTGCCGAGGTGGCGTGCTGCAGCGCGGCCGCGAGCTTGCGGGCGTGCAGCGGGTCGACCCGGGAGTCGCTGTCGAACACGGTGAACAGCGTCGCCGGGTAGGCGGTGCCGTCCGTGACCCGGTGGTAGGGCGAGTAGGAGAGCAGCCAGCCGAGCTGCTCGGCGTCGTTCGCGTCGCCGTACTCGCCGGTCCACGAGACCCCGAGGCCGTGCAGCTGGTAGCGCACCATGTCGAGCAGCGGCGCCGAGCAGACCACGGCGGCGTACAGCTCGGGGCGCTGGGTCATGGCCGCACCGACGAGGAGCCCCCCGTTGGAGCCGCCGGAGATCGCGAGCCGGTCCGAGGTGGTCCAGCCGTCTGCAACCAGTTGCTCGGCCGCGGCGTGGAAGTCGTCGAACACGTTCTGCTTGTGGCCGAGCATCCCCGCCCGGTGCCACCCTTCGCCCTCCTCGCCGCCGCCGCGCAGGCCGGCGATGGCGTAGACCCCGCCTGCCTCGACCCAGGACAGCAGGCCGGCCGAGTAGCCCGGCGTCATCGAGATGCCGAAGCCGCCGTAGCCGTAGAGGACCGCCGGTGCGGTCGCGAGCGGGCGGCCGTCGGCGTCCAGGGCGTCCGCACGGGCCGAGACGAACATCCGCACGACGGTGCCGTCGGCGCTGGTGTACTCGACCTGCTGGGTGCGCACGTCGGGCACGTCCACCACCCCGGGCGGGGACGCCGACAGCGACACCTCCTCGGAGGTCGCGTCGTAGCGGTACACGTGGGGGACGGCAGTGTGGTCGGTGTAGGTGAACCACGCCTCGTGCCCGCCCTCGGGACGGGTGAGCAGGCCGCCGGTGCTGCCGAGGCCGGGCAGCTGCAGGGTCGATCGCTCGGCGCCGTCGGCCAGGGCGTGCACGCTGATCCGCGAGACCGCGTGCTGGGTCCAGGCGACGAGCAGCCGGTGGTCACCGTCCAGGGTGGGGCCGTCGAGCACGGCGTAGTCCTCCAGGACGGCGTCCTCGCGCTGCGGGACGAGGTCGGTCCAGTGCTCGGGGGTCGGCGTCCGAGGGTCGGCGACGGCGAGCCGGCCCCGAGGGGCGTCCAGGTCGGTACCGACGTACAGGCGCCCGTCGCGGCCCACGTGGGCGCCGGTGCGCGCGTCGCGACCGACGACGACGTCGACCAGGACGGGGGCGGACGGCTTGGTGAGCTCGAGGTCGGCGAGCCAGACGTCGTTGCGGGGGTCGGTGCCCTCGGCGGCCGAGACGACCAGCCAGCGGCCGTCCCACGACACCGAGGCGCCGTAGTACGAGGTGATGGCGCGGCCCGTGCCGAACACCTCGACGTCCTCGGCCGGGTCGGTGCCCACGCCGTGGAACCAGACCCGCCGGTGGTACTGGGCCTCGCCGCCCGGGACGAGCTCGGGCGCGAGCCGGCGCACGTAGTAGTAGGCCTCGCCGCCGACGAGCCAGGCGACGGGGGAGTAGCGGGCGCGGTCGATCGGGCCGTCGACGACCTCGCCGGTCGCGACGTCGATGACGCGCAGCACCGACTCCTCGTTACCGCCCTCGCTCAGCTGGTAGGCCAGCAGGTGGCCCTCCTTGCTGGGCTGCCAGGTGTCGAGCGTGGTCGTGCCGCTCGGGTCCACGGCCATCGGGTCGACCAGCACCCGCTCGACCCGCGCGCCGTCCGGGCCGGGCTCGCCGACCAGCAGCACGGCGTGCTCCTGGGAGGCGGTGCGCCGGGTGAAGAAGGTGCGCTCGCCGCGCCACACCGGTGGCCCCACGGAGCCCGCGCCCAGCAGCTCGGCGACCCGGCCGGCGAAGTGCCCGCGCGTGGTCCAGCCGGTGCGGTGCTCGGCGAGCAGGGCGTCCTGGTCGGCCGACCACTGCGCGGTGCGCGGGTCGGCGGGGTCCTCGAGCCAGCGGTACGGGTCGGGCACGGGCGTCCCGGGGCTCGTGGGGAGCTCCTCCACGAGGTCGAGTCGGTCGGCAGCGGGGTAGGTCACGGCTTGTTCCTCGCCGTGACCTGGAGCCTGTGCCGTCTGGTTCGCCTGCTTCGCTGCGCTCACGGACATCAACCCTACGTGTGGGCGGACTCGTGCGGTCGGTGCCGCCCCGCCACCCCTCGTCCGGCTCCCCGGTCTGGCAGGATCGACTGCGCCGCACGACGCCCTTCCCGGCGACCACCCCCGACGACAACAGGAGCCACCGCCACGTGAGCGAGCACCACGCACCGCGGACGGCGCGACTCGACGAGCTCGCGGCCCGGTACGGCGTCGCCACCGAGTACTGGGACTGGCAGGGCACCCACGTCGTCGTCCAGGAGCAGACCGTCGTGGCCGTCCTGGACGCCCTCGGGGTCGCCGCCGGCTCGGCCGAGGAGGTCGAGCGCTCGCTGGGCGAGGCCGACGAGGCGCCGTGGCGCCGCACCCTCCCGCGGGTGGTCGTGGTGCGCGCCGGTGACAGCGTCCAGGTGCCGGTCCACGTCGCCGACGGACAGACCGCCGGGCTCCGCGTGCTGCTGGAGGACGGTGAGGTCCGCGAGACCCACCAGGTCGCCCGCTGGGTGGAGCCGCGCGTGATCGACGGCGCCCGCACCGGCGAGGCCACGTTCGCCGTCCCGAAGGACCTCCCGCTCGGCTGGCACACCCTGGTGGCGCGCACCGACGACGGCGAGAGCAGGTGCCCGCTGGTCGTCACCCCCCGCCGGATGGAGCTGCCCGAGCAGGTCTGGGACCGCCAGCGCTGGGGCTTCATGGCCCAGCTGTACTCGGTGCGCTCCTCGCAGTCCTGGGGGCTGGGCGACCTGGCCGACCTCTCCGAGCTGCTGGCCTGGAGCGGCCGAGACCTCGGCGCCGACTTCCTGCTCGTCAATCCGCTGCACGCGGCTGAGCCGGTCGGTCGGATGGAGCCCTCGCCGTACCTGCCCACGACGCGCCGGTTCGTGAACCCGGTGTACATCCGGGTCGAGGACGTCCGCGAGACCGCCTACCTGCACAGCACCGACCGCGCTCTGGTCGAGTGGGAGGCCGAGGAGCTCCGGGTCGCCAGCACGTCCGGCGAGCAGCTCGATCGTGACGCCACCTGGGCCGCCAAGCGCGAGGCGCTGACGACCGTCTTCGCGGCCCCGCGCTCGCCGGCCCGCGACGCCGCGTTCCGGGGCTTCTGCGAGCATGAGGGCGACGGACTCACCGGTTTCGCCACCTGGTGCGCGTTCGCCGAGCACCTCGGGCTGCCCGCCGCCGACTGGCCTGTCGCCTTGCGCGACCCCGCCTCCGACGAGGTGCGGCGGCTGAGTCGACGTCTGGCAGAGCGGATCTCGTTCTACAAGTGGTTGCAGTGGATCGCCGACGAGCAGCTCGGCGCCGCTCAGCGCACCGCCCTCGAGTCCGGCATGGCCTTCGGGGTCGTGCACGACCTCGCCGTGGGCGTGCACCCCGACGGCGCCGACACCTGGGCGCTCGGACCGGCCCTGGCCCGAGGTGTCAGCGTCGGTGCCCCGCCGGACGCCTTCAACCAGCAGGGCCAGGACTGGAGCCAGCCGCCGTGGCGGCCCGACACCCTGGCCGCCAGCGGCTACGCGCCGTTCCGCGACATGCTGCGCACGGTGCTGCGGCACGCGGGCGGCCTGCGGGTCGACCACGTGATGGGCCTGTTCCGGCTGTGGTGGATCCCGGACGGCGCCGGCCCCGACCAGGGCACCTACGTGCGGTACGACCACGAGGCGCTGCTCGGCATCATGTGCCTGGAGGCGCACCGGGCCGGCGCGTTCGTGGTCGGCGAGGACCTCGGTGTCGTCGAGCCGTGGGTGCGGGAGGTGCTCGCTGACAGAGGCGTTCTCGGCACGTCCATCCTGTGGTTCGAGAAGGACGAGGACAGCGAGCCGCTGGAGCCGGAGCGGTGGCGAGAGCTCTGCCTGGCCACGGTCAGCACCCACGACCTGCCGCCCACGGCGGGCTACCTGGCCGGCGAGCACGTCGACCTGCGGTCGCACCTGGGGCTGCTCACCCGCCCGGTCGAGGAGGAGCGCGAGATCGACGCCGCCGAGCGTGAGCAGGTGATGGCGCTGCTGCGCCGGCGTTCCCTGCTGCCTGACGACGCCACCGAGCGGCAGGTGGTCGAGGCGCTGCACCGGCTGCTCACCTGGACGCCCTGCCGGTTGGTGGGCGTGCAGCTCGCCGACGCCGTGGGTGAGCGCCGTCCGCAGAACCAGCCGGGCACGAGCACCGAGTACCCGAACTGGAAGATGCCGCTCGCGGACGGCGTGGGCCTGCCCGTCCTGCTCGAGGACCTCCTCACGCGCCCTCGGGCGCTCTCGTTGGCCCAGGCGGTCACCCACCGCACCTGAGCCGTGATGGGCGGGGTCACAGGACCGCGCGCTCGAGCCGTCCGGCGTCGCCAGCCCGAGTTCGCCGAGCAGCGGCGGGCCGGTTGCAGCCGATCGAGCTCGTCACGTCCCAGCCGCTCGCGGCCGAGGTCGGTCTCTACCTCGTGACAACGGTGTCACCAGCTCCTGGGGAACTGGTCGGCGTCAGGTGGGATCGACCTCGGGTCGCCGCCGCGGCACCCGATGGCTCGAAACTGCCTGCGTTGCAGGGCTGATGCGGAACCACCCGCGGCCAGGACACGGCCGGACGATTCGCGGAGGCAGCCTCTTGACACGTGAGGGGAAGGGTGGAAGCGCCGCCATCGACCGGCTCGGCTTCGTCCGCAACGACGGCGCCAGCCGGCTGCGCAGCGGTCGAACGGAGACCATCGGCCTGATCCTGGAGGACCTCGCCGACCCGTTCTACTCCGCTGTGGCCGCGGCGGTGGAGAGAGTGTGCCGAGAGCGCCATCACCTGCTGATCACCGGCTCGGGCGAGGGGTCCGCCGAACGCGAGCAGGGCCTGACGGTGGCCTTCGTCTCGCGCCGGGTGGCGGGGCTGCTGGCGGTCCCGGCCGGGCCCGACCGCGCCTGGCTGGCCCAGGACGCCATGGCCGGTACGCCGGTGGTCTTCCTCGACCGCCCGGCGAGCGGGGTGCAGGCCGACACCGTGCTGGTGGACAACGAGGGGGGCGTCCGCAGCGCCGTCGAGCACCTGGCCGCACACGGCCACCGGCACATCGGGTTCCTCGGCGACCACGCCGGCTTCTGGACGGCCAGCCGCCGCCGCGACGGGTTCCAGGCGGCCACGTCGGCGCTGGGCCTGCGCAGCGGCACCATCGCGATGGGTCCCCACGACCGCGAGCACCTCGCCGCCACCCTGCGCAGGTGGACCGGCGGCGACGACCCGGTCACGGCTGTGCTCACGGGCAACAACCGGGTCACGGTCGTCACGCTGCGAGCCCTGCGCGATGCCGGCGTCGACCTGGCCGTGGTGGGGTTCGACGACTTCGAGCTGGCCGACCTGCTCGTCCCACCCGTCACGGTGGTGGCGCAGGACCCGGCCGCGATGGGGGAGAGGGCTGCGCGCCTGCTGTTCCAGCGGCTCGACGGCGACACCCGCGGCCCCCGGTCGGTCGTGCTGCCCACCCGGCTGATCGTGCGGGCCTCGGGCAGCCTCGGCGGCAGGGCGGGTCGATGACCCCGCTGAGGCTCGGCGTTCGCGATCTTCCTCTCCAGCAACAGGAACGGTCCGGTGACGATCGCTCTGAACGCGCTGGCCGGTGGGCAGCTCTCGAACTACTCGGCGAGCATGGCGGGCGCGCTCATCGTCTCACTGCCGACGCTGGTGGTGTACGTGCTGCTCGGACGCTGGTTCGTCGGTGGTCTGATGGCCGGCTCGGTCAAGGCGTAGTCGGGAGCAGGAACCGCAGCGTCCAGGGTTCCAGCGGCTCTGTGGGCACGCCGCCATTGGCCTCGATGACCCTGCGCGAGGCCTCGTTCGTCACCGCGCAGGTGACCAGCGCAGGGTCGATGCCCATCGCGTGCGCTAGCGGGAGCGCCGCGGCGAGCATCGCGGTGGCGTGGCCGCGGCGCCGGGCCCAGGGTCGCACCTCGTAGCCGAGGTGACCGCCGACGACCTCGAACGCAGGAACGAGCCTGTGCCGCAACGAGATCCGTCCCAGGTACTCCTCGCCCTCGACCCACCAGAGGGTGGTCTGGGGGACCAGACCGACGGGGCGGTCGGCCTCCGGGTCGGCCTCGGTCTCGAGCATCGCGACGAACGCGTGGAAGCCGACCGGGTGGGCCAGCACGTCCAGCGGGGCCGGGACCGGCTCGCCGGCCGCCGCCAGCTCGCGCACCGCGGCGACGAACGACGCGTGGACGTCGTCACCGGGGGGCGCGAGCCGGGGCACCGGGTGCCTCTAGGCCTGGTCGCGCTCCTGCGCGGCCAGCGCCCGGCGGATGCCGTCACGGTTCTCGACGGTGAGCCGCTTCAGGGCCGGGAGCTCGACACCGCTCGTGGCCAGCCACGCGTCGGTCTTGTCGAGCAGCGCCTGGTCGGCCAGGGCGGTGGGGTACAGCCCGATCACGATCTGCTGGGCCATCTCGTTGGTGCGGCTGGTCCAGACCGGTTGCAGCGCCTCGAAGTACCGGTCGACGTAGGGCTGGATCAGCGCGGTGTCGTGCACCCGGGCGAACCCGGCGATCACGGTCGCCTGCACCGCGTTCGGCAGCTCGTCGGACTCGACGACCTGGAGCCAGACCTTCTCCTTGCCCTCGGCCGTGGGGATCGCGGCGCGTGCACCGGCGGCGGCGCGCCGGCCGGTGGCGGTGTCGTCGCGCTCGAGCTCGCGGTCGATGGCGTCCTGGTCGGCGGCGCCACCGGCGACCAGGGCCGCGAGCAGCTCCCAGCGCAGGTCGGTGTCGACGGTGAGGCCCGGCAGCGGACCCGAGCCGTCGAGCAGGCCCTGGACCCGGTCGAGGTGCTCGTCGGTGCGCGCGTACGTGGCGGCCGACTT
>JBBQSN010000135.1:0-9758 GCA_038213835.1 Actinomycetales bacterium | reverse complement strand
GCCGCCCGGGAGCAGCAGGCCCGCCAGGACGAGCACGACGACGGCGACCACCCGAGCCCGGACCCGTGCTGAGACCCGGACGAGGTCGGGCGAACTGGCCACCATGGCTGAACGGTAGCCGATCGACGCTGGTCATCGGGTGGCTCGTGGACGTGACGAGGGCGATCTGGTCCTCCCCGTGCCTACCCCCTCACCAGTGCGTCCCTCAGCACGTCCAGGCCGAGTGAGCCGAGGTCGAGCGCGCGGCGGTGGAAGTCCTTGAGGTCGAAGGCGTCGCCCTGCTGCTCGCGCACCGCCTCGCGGGCCTGCAGCCAGAGCCGCTCGCCGACCTTGTACGACGGGGCCTGCCCCGGCCAGCCGAGGTAGCGGGCGTGCTCGAAGGCCAGGAACTCGGGGTCCATCCGGCTGTGCGCCTGCATGAACGTCCACATCGTGTCGGCGTCCCAGGTGCCGCCGCCCACCTCGGCCGGTGCCGGCATCCGGCAGTGCGTGCCGATGTCGACGACCACCCGCAGCGCCCGCAGAGCGGAGCCGTCGAGCATGCCGAGCCGGTCGCCCGGGTCGTCGAGGAAGCCGAGGTCGGCCATCAGCCGCTCGGCGTAGAGCGCCCAGCCCTCGCCGTGGCCGGAGGACCAGCTCATCATCCGGCGCCAGCGGTTCAGCAGCCCGGACCGCACCAGGGTCTGGCCCACCTGCAGATGGTGGCCGGGGACGCCCTCGTGGTAGACGGTCGTGGTCTCGCGCCAGGTGCTGAAGGTCGTGACGCCCGCGGGCACCGACCACCACATCCGGCCCGGACGGGTGAAGTCCTCGCTCGGACCTGTGTAGTAGATGCCGCCCGTCTGGGTCGGCGCGATCATGCACTCCAGCCGCCGGATCTGCTCGGGGACGTCGAAGTGCACGTCGGCGAGTTGCCGGACGGCGGAGTCGGAGAGGTCCTGCATCCAGCCGCGCAGGGCGTCGGTGCCCTCGACGGTGCGAGCGGGGTCGGCGTCCAGGGCCGCGACCGCCTCCTCGACCGTGCCGCCCGGGACGATACGCTCGCAGACCTCGACCATCTCGCGCTCGACCCGGGCCAGCTCCTCGCAGCCCCACGCGTAGGTCTCGTCCAGGTCGATGGTGGCGCCGAGGAAGCTGCGCGACCACAGGCCGTAGGCCTCGCGGCCGCAGGCGTCCTCCGCGCGCGCCGAGGGCAGGATCTCCTCGCGCAGCACCTGCGCCAGCCCGGCGTAGGCCCCGGCGGCCAGGGCCGCGCCGTCAGCGAGGTCGGACGCCAGCGCGGCCGAGGGGTCGCCGCCGTCCGGACGGGCGCCGGCGCCCGTCGTCCCGAAGAACCCGCCCACAGGGTCGGCGTGCCTGTCGCACTGGGTCGCGACCGCCTCGACCTGGCGCCGGGGCGGGGCGTTGCCGTCGGCGACGGCGCGGCGCAGGCCCTCGACGTAGCCGGTGAGGGCGTCCGGCACGCGCGTCATCCGGCGCGCGACCGTGGCCCAGTCGTCGGCCGTGGCCGTGGGCATGAGGTCGAACACGTCGCGGGTGGACTGAGGCGGCGAGGAGATGACGTCCAGGGGTCCGTAGTCGAGCCCGGCGTCGTGGATCTCCTGCTCGAGACCCAGCCGCTCGCGCATCGCGGCCACGGTCACCTCGTCGACGGCGTCGCGCGGCTCCAGCCGGTCGAGCTCGGCCAGCAGGTCGCGTCCCGCCGCCGCCAGGGCGTCGACGCCGTCCGGCGACAGGTCGGTGAGCTCGTCGTCGTGGCCCGCGACACCGAGGTAGGTGGCGAGCACGGGGTCGAGTCGGCACATGGTCTCGACGTAGCGGTCTGCCGCCTCGTCGACCTCGGACGGAACCCGGGTGGCGTCGGTCATGCCAGCGACCCTACTGGCGGGCCTCAGCCGGGGAGGGCGCTGGCCCGCCACCCGCCCGGGGCGGGTGCGACAGGAGCGCGGACCGCTCGTCCGGGGCTGCCCCACCGGCGCGGGGGGGCGGGCGGCGCGGACGCAGAGGACGCCGAGGACGCAGTCGCCCGCAGCACGGCGACCAGCGCGGCCACCTCCTCCGACGTCGCGTCGCCTCGGACGACCCGCAGCAGCGGGCGCTCCGGCCGCTCGGCGTCGGCACCCTCGCTCACAGGGGGATGTTCCCGTGCTTCTTGGGCGGCAGGGTCTCCCGCTTGGTGCGCAGCGCCCGCAGCGCGCGCGTGACGTTCATCCTGGTGTTCGACGGCGTGATGACGCTGTCGATGTAGCCGCGCTCGGCCGCCACGTAGGGATTGGCCAGGGTGTCCTCGTACTGCGTGATGAACCCCTGCCGGACGGCGTCGACGTCGTCGCCGGCGTCGGTCGCGGCCTGGATCTGCTTGCGGTACAGGATGTTGACCGCTCCTCGGGCGCCCATCACCGCGATCTGCGCGGTGGGCCAGGCCAGGTTGATGTCGGCCCCGAGGTGCTTGGACCCCATCACGTCGTACGCGCCGCCGTAGGCCTTGCGGGTGATCACGGTGACCTTCGGGACGGTGGCCTCGGCGTACGCGTAGATCAGCTTGGCGCCGCGGCGGATGATGCCGTCCCACTCCTGGTCGGTGCCCGGCAGGAAGCCGGGGACGTCGACCAGGGTCAGGACCGGGACGTTGAACGCGTCGCAGGTGCGGACGAACCGCGCGGCCTTCTCCGAGGCGTCGATGTCAAGGCAACCCGCGAGCTGGGTGGGCTGGTTGGCCACGACGCCGACGCTCATGCCGTCGATGCGGGCGAAGCCGCAGACGATGTTCAGCGCGAACAGCGGCTGGGTCTCGAGGAACTCGCCGTCGTCGACGAGGTGCTCGATCACCTGGAGCATGTCGTAGGGGACGTTGGCCGAGTCGGGGACGACGGTGTCGAGCCACTCGTCGTCCGGCGTCCTCGCGAGGCCGGCGCCGCCCTCGAGAGCAGGCGGGTCCTCGAGGTTGTTCGACGGCAGGTACGACAGCAGCGCCCTGACGTACTCGAGGGCGTCCTCCTCGTCGGTGGCCATGTAGTGCGCCACGCCGGAGCGGGTGTTGTGGGTGCGGGCGCCGCCGAGGTCCTCGAAGGCGACGTCCTCGCCGGTGACGGTCTTGATGACGTCGGGCCCGGTGATGAACATGTGCGAGGTCTGGTCGACCATGACGGTGAAGTCGGTGATGGCGGGGGAGTACACGGCGCCCCCGGCGCACGGGCCCATCACCAGCGAGATCTGCGGGATCACGCCGGACGCGTGGACGTTGCGCCGGAAGATCTCGCCGTACAGCCCGAGCGAGACGACACCCTCCTGGATCCGCGCCCCGCCGGAGTCGTTGAGGCCGATGACGGGGCAGCCGATCTTCATCGCGAAGTCCATCACCTTGACGATCTTCTCGCCGAAGACCTCGCCGAGGGACCCGCCGAAGACGGTGAAGTCCTGTGCGAACACCGCCACCTGGCGGCCGTCGACGGTGCCGTAGCCGGTGACCACCCCGTCGCCGTAGGGGCGATCCGCCTCCTGGCCGAAGGCGGTGCTGCGGTGCCGGGCGTACTTGTCCATCTCGATGAAGCTGCCCTCGTCGAGCAGCAGCGCGATCCGCTCGCGGGCGGTCTTCTTGCCCCGGGCGTGCTGCTTGTCGACCGCGCGCTGGGAGCCGGCGTTCGCCACCTCGTCGACACGTCGGCGCAGGTCCGCCAGCTTGCCTGCGGTGGTGTGGATGTCGGGCCCGATCGTAGGAGAGGCGTCGGCGCCCTCCGGCTGCGGCGAGGTCACGCTGCGGAGCCTAGTGCGGCTGCGAGGCAACGGGTCGGCCGCGCGCCGTAGGGTTGGTCACATGCCATCGGCGGACGGCTCTCCCTGGGGCGACCTCGACCGCCCGCCCCTGCGCACCGCCGCCCTGCGGCGGGCGCTCGCCGGGCCGACGGGGCCGCTGAGCCGCCTGGAGGTGGTCGCCGCCACAGCCTCGACCAACGCGGACCTCGCCTCCGCCGCCTCGGACGCCGCCGCCTGGCCGCACCTGTCGCTGCTGGTCGCCGAGCACCAGCAGGCCGGGCGTGGACGCCTCGGCCGCACCTGGCAGACCCCGCCGCGCGCTGCGCTGACGATGTCGCTGCTGCTGCGGCCCCAGGCGCCGCGCGAGCGCTGGCCGTGGCTGCCGCTGCTCGCGGGCGTGGCGGTGGTCCGGGTGCTGCGCGAGGTCGCCGGCGTCCAGGCGGGACTGAAGTGGCCCAACGACGTCCTGCTGCCCGCGCGTCCGGGCGAGGAGCTCGACGGCCCGCACGGCGCCGGCAAGGTGGCCGGGCTGCTCGCCGAGGTCAGCGGTGACGCCGTCGTCGTCGGCATCGGCCTCAACGTCACCACCCGCGCGGAGGAGCTGCCGCCCGGCGGCACGTCGCTGCGGGAGGCGGGTGCCGCGACGACCGACCGGGACACCGTGCTGCGGGCGGTCGCGCGCGAGCTCGGCGAGGCGGTCCTCGGCTGGGAGGCGGCCGACGGCGACGCCGTGGCGTGCGGGCTGGCCGCCGCGACCCGCGAGCTCTGCCTGACCCTCGGCCTGCCGGTGCGGGTGGAGCGTCCCGGCACGGCGCTGGAGGGGGTGGCCGAGGGCATCGACGACGAGGGACGGCTCCTCGTGCGCACGCCGTCCGGGCGCACCGAGGCGGTCGCGGCCGGCGACGTGACCCACCTGCGCGACGCGGGGACGGCGTCGTGAGCGACCACAGGGAACCGCTGTCAGGGGAGGACCAGGTGCTCGGGGGGCGGCCCCACCTCCGGTCGCGGCAGGTCTCCACCGAGGCCGGGGTCTCGCTCCGCTCGGCCCGCAAGTTCTGGCGGGCCCTGGGGTTCCCCGAGATGGACGAGGACCTCGACGCCTTCACCGAGGCCGACGTCGTTGCGCTGCACCAGGTCTCGGGGTTGGTGCGCGAAGGGGTCCTCGACGAGGTGACCGCGCTCGGCCTCACCCGAGCGGTCGGGCGCTCGGTCGACCGGCTGGCGTCGTGGCAGGTGCAGCTGCTGGGCGAGGTGCTGGCGGAGCAGGAGGCCGACGGGTCGCCGGATGACATCACCGCGCTCGCGGGCCTGCTCGCCGACCGGTTCGAGCCGCTCGTGGTCTACGCCTGGCGCCGGCACCTGGCCTCGGCGCTGATCCGCTACCGCAGCGAGGAGCACGACGACCCCGGCACCACCACGATGCGGCGCACGATCGGCTTCGCCGACCTCGTCTCGTTCACGCGGGTGGTGCGACGGCTCTCCGAGCGCGAGCTCGCCGCGCTGGTGCAGCGGTTCGAGGCCACGGCCTCCGACGTCGTCGCTTCGCACGGCGGCCGGATCATCAAGACCGTGGGCGACGAGGTGCTGTTCGTGGCGTGGCCGCCGGCCGCGGCGGCCGGGATCGCGCTCGACCTCGCCGCCGAGCTGGAGGCCGACCCGCTGCTGCCGGACGTGCGCGTCGGCCTGGCCAGCGGCCAGGTGCTGGCCCGGATGGGCGACGTCTTCGGCACGACGGTGAACCGGGCCAGCCGGCTCACCTCGATCGCCGCACCGGGGACGGTGCTGGCCGACGACGCCACCGCCTCGGCGCTGGGCGCCACCTCGGGCTTCGCCTGCGCCCCGCTGCGGCGCCGCACGCTGAAGGGCATCGGTCCGGTCTCGCCGTGGCTCGTCACCCGCAGCGCCGGCCGCGGCGGCCCGCGCGCCGCCGACCCGGGCGACCTGCCCGACGGAGTCTGACTCTGCGCGGTCAGGGGCGCTTGTGCAGGTCCGCCCAGAGCAGCGCCGTGGCCCGCGATCGGCCAGGCGGTCTCGACCTGCGCCGGGGGACGCGACCTCCAGGTCGGTTGCTCGCCCAGCCGGTGCCGGAGGTCGTCGATGGTGGGTGCGGACCCCACGAGTCGACGGGTCTGCGACTGGTGCCGGTCCAGGTCCACGTCGGACAGGCTCCACCGCCGCCACAGCTCGTGCGCCGCGTCGAGCTCCGCGTCCACGTCGAGCTCGATGGCGTGCTCCACCAGGGCGCGAGGCGTGAGCTGTTCCGGGGTCCGGTACCCCTGGAACTCCCAGGGGTGTCCAGGACCGGCACCCTCCCCATCCCGCCGGCGTCCAGTCCCACGTCGACGACCACCCTCGCCAGCTCCGCCCCGACGAGGGGTCCGCCCTGCGCCATGGCGTCCATCAGACCAGAGCGAGCCGTCCGCCGGGTGGGTAACCTGCCAGCCGTGAGCGACTCGCTGGTTCGGCTGACGGGGCACGAGGACGGTGTGGTCGAGCTCGTCCTCGACCGACCCTCGGCGATGAACGCGGTCTCGACCGCGATGGCGCGGGCCCTGGCCGCCGCGACGGACGAGCTGGCGGCCGACCCCGCTGTGCGCGCGGTCGTCATCACCTCGACCCACCCGCGGGCCTTCTGCGTGGGGGCGGACCTCAAGGAACGCAACGGGTTCAGTGACGACCAGCTGCGGCGCCAGCGGCTGGTCACCGGCCCGGCCTACCGGGGCGTCCTCGACCTGGAGATGCCCGTGATCGCCGCGGTCGAGGGGTTCGCGCTCGGTGGAGGCTGCGAGATCGCCCTTGGCTGCGACCTGGTCGTCGCCGGGCGCGACGCCGTGCTCGGGCTGCCCGAGGTCTCGGTCGGTGTCATCCCCGGCGGCGGGGGGACCCAGCTGGTGACCAGGCGGCTCGGGTGGTCGCGGGCGGCCGACCTCGTCCTGACCGCCCGCAGGCTCGGTGCCGAGGAGGCCTACCGGATCGGCCTCGTCGACCGCCTGGTCGACGCCGGATCCGCTGCGGCAAAGGCGTTCTCGCTCGCCGCCCAGATCGCGGCGAACTCGCCGGTCGGCGTGCGGAACGCCAAGCGGGCGATGCGGCAGGGCATGGACGTCCCGCTGTCCGCCGGGCTGGCCATCGAGGACGGTGCCTGGCGTGCCACGGCCTTCAGCGCCGACCGGGCCGAGGGCGTTGCCGCCTTCGCCGAGAAGCGGCGGCCGCGCTGGCCCGGCGAGCAGCCGCTCGACTGAGTACGCGTCCCCAGGCGGACACCCCGACCTGAGTAGGCGAAGCGCTGCGGCGGCTCCGACGGGTACGACACGGTGTCCCCATGACGTCCTCGGCGCCGACCCTCTCTGGCCCCACCCCCCGTTTCGCGCGCACCGACGCGTGCCCTCACTGCGGGGTCCCGCTGCGGGGTCGGACCTGCTCGCGCTGCGCCCTCGAGCTCGTCGGTCCCACCGCTGTCAGGCTGCACGAGGCCGGTCTGCAGGCGGACCACTGGCTCGGGGAGCGCACCTGGCTGGTGCAGGTGCTGCGCGACGAGGCGGCCGGGCGTCGAGCGCTCGAGCAGCGCCGGGCCGACCCCCTCCCGGCCACGGTCGGTCCTCCGGTGCCGGTCAGCGCACCGGTCACGGCCCCCTCGGCTGCCGCTCCCGGTGGCCGGCAGGCGCCCCCACCGTTCGTGCCGGTCCCGCAGGTCGCGTCCCGCCGGTCAGTCCTCAGCGTGCAGAGCCTGCTCGTCGGCCTCGGCGCCCTGCTGCTCGCGGTCGCGTCCATCGTCTTCCTGGCCTTCTCCTGGGACCGCCTGGGCATCACCGGCCGGTCCGTGGTCGTCGCCAGCATGACCCTGACGGTGCTGGGCGGGGCGCTGCTGGCCCGTCGGGCCCGGATGGGCCTGACCGCCGAGGCGGTCGGTGCCCTCGGCGTGGTGCTGATCGTGCTCGACGCCGTCGCCGTCCGGGTCACGGGGCTGGCCGGCGAGGGGATGGGACGCCTCGCGTACGCCGCGTCCGCCGCCGTCGTCTGCGCCCTGGTCATGGGCGCTGTCGGTCGGCTCGGGCGGCTGCACTCGCTCGGCGTCAGCGCCGCCCTGCTCGTCCCGCTGGCCCCGGCCCTGGCCGGCCTGCACCTGGCGCAGCACGCCGAGGGCCCGGACGTCGTGGCATGGGCGTCGGCCGGGCTGCTCGTGGCTGCCCTGGCCGGGCTCGCCGGCGGTGTCGTCGCCGCCCGCGGAGCACGGGTCGAGGCCGGCGTCCTGACCTGGACGGGTGCGTCCGCGGCAGTCCTGGTCGGCGTGCTCCTGCTCGTCCTGGGGCCGTGGAGCCCGTGGCAGGGCGCCCTGGTCGCGGCGGGCGGTGCCGTCCTGGCCGTGCTGCACACCGTGGTCCCCGCCCGTCGTGCTCATCGCGCCTGGTCCGGCGTAGCCGGAGCCGGACTCGCCGTCGCCGTGGCCCTGCTCGCGGTGGACGCCCTCGACACCTGGGCGCTGCTCGGGGCGCCGATGGGGGTCGGCCTGGTCGCCCTGGGTCTGCGGCAGGTGGTGGCGCTGCGGGAGGACGTCGCGGGCACCCGCGGCCCGGACCTGCTCGTGGCCGCCCGGGCGGCGCTGTCGGTGCTCGCCGTCGCCGCGCTGCCCGCCGCTCTCGTGGTCGCCGTGCACCCGGTCGGCGCGCTGACGGCCGGCGCGCACCCGTGGTCGGTCGGGCTCGCCACCGGCTGGTCGCAGGCCTCGGCCCTCGCGGGCGGCGACGGGCTCCCGGGCGTCGAGCGGACGGCCTCCTTCGTCGCGGTGCTCGCCGTCGTGGGCGTGCTGGCGGGGTGGTGGCGGCTCTCGCGGGCCGTCCTGGCCCGCCGCGCCGCCGCCCTCGTGCTGGGCGTGCTGGTGGTCTGCCTGCCCTGGCAGCTCGACCTGACCGTCCTGCACGTGGTGGCCACCGCGCTGCTGCTGGCGGTGGGGGCCGCCGCTGCCGGGCACCTGCTGCGGCGCCGGTCCGGCTGGGTCGTGGAGGGGACGACCCTGCTGGTGGCCGGTGCCGTGGTGGGCACCCTCGGGGTGGTCGCCGCCTGGTGCGTCGAGCCGCTCTCGCCGCCCGTCACGGCGCTCGGGATCGCCGGCCTGGTGCTCGCCCGCCGGGCGAGCGGTCAGGCGGTGCTGGACGCGCCGGCGGTGGCCGCGGGCCTGGTCGTGGTCGGCGGGGTGCTCGCGTGGACCGGTGCGCCGCTCTCGGACGTCGTCCTGCTCGCCACCGTGGCCGGTGTGCTGCCGGTGCTCGCGGCGACCCTCCTGGCGGGGCTGCCGGCAGCCGACCGGCGGGCGATCGGGGGCACCGGCGCGCTCGCCGTGCTGCTGGCCGTCGCGCCCACGGTCGCCGAGGCGGGTGAGGTCCGCGACCAGCGGACGCTGCTGGTCCTGGCGGCGGTCGCGGTCGTGGCCACGGCGCTCGCGATCGACCCGCGCCGGGTCTGGAGCGGGACGGAGCGGGTCGTCGGGGCGGCCCTGCTCGTCCCCGTGCTGGCGCTGCTCGCCGCCCAAGCGGTCGTGGTGGCACGCCAGACGTGGGACCTGGGCGCCGACCCCGCCCTGGCGGCGGCGGTCGTCGTGGCCGCGGCGCTCGCCGGTGCAGCGACGCTGCACCGGGGTCGGCACCCCCTCGCCCTGGTCGTGGAGCTCGCAGCCGGTCTCGTGGGTGCCGTCGTGCTGGCGGTCGCGCTCGGCGGGCTGACAGGGCTGCGCGACGAGCCCGCGTGGCCGCTGCTGGTGACCCTGGCGGTCGGGACGGCGGCGCTGAGCGTGCTGGCGGCCCGGCGCCGGGTGGCCTGGATCGCGCTGCTGCTCGCGAGCGGAGCCCTGTGGGACCGGCTGGCGGCCGGCGAGGTCGGCACCGTCGAGGCCTTCTCGCTCGCTCCGGCGCTGGTGCTGCTGGTGGCCGGGGCGGTGACGGCGCGCCGCGACGGGGTGGTGACGCGCCCGAGCACCGTCACCGGGCTGGTGCTGCTCGTGCTCCCGACCG
>JBBQSN010000134.1:0-9813 GCA_038213835.1 Actinomycetales bacterium | reverse complement strand
CGAGCCCGACGCGGACCTGGACGTCGAGGAGGTGAGGCGCCTCGCCCGCGCCCACCTGTCCGGCTACACGGTGCCCCGACGGGTCGTGGTGGTCGAGGAGCTGCCGCGGTCCCTGATCGGCAAGGTGCTCCGGCGGCAGGTCCGCGACCAGCTCATCGCCGCGTGGGACTGACTCAACCCGACGTCACTCAACCCGAAGTCACTCAACCGACGTGGCTGAACCGGCACACCTAGCTGTGGCCGGTGTTCAGGTGATCCAGCTGGGCAGCGATCTCGGCGCGGGTGGAGATAGACAGCTTGCTGAAGGCGTGGGTGAGGTGGGTCTCCACGGTGCGGCGGGTGACGAAGAGCTGGTGGGCGATGTCGCCGTTGCTGTGGCCTCTGCCGGCCAGAGCCACGACGCGGTGCTCGGCCGGGGTGAGCGACTCGGGGCCGGTGATCGCCGAGCGCCGGGGGCGCGCGCCGGCGGCCTGCAGCTCCGCCTCGGCCCGTCGGGCGAGCAGGCGCATGCCGTGGCGGTCGGCCAGGTCGAGCGCCTGGCGGAGCGGCACCCGGGCGTCGGCACGGCGGTTGACGCGCCGCAGCGCCGCGCCGAGCTCCACCAGGGTGCGGGTGTGCTCGAGCTGGGCGGGGCCGCACGAACTCAGTCGGACGGCCCTCTCCAGCAGGTCGACCCGCTCCCCCGGCTCGCCGGCCAGTGCGAGCGCGCGCAGAGCGGCTGCCTGCGGGGCTGGTGTGCCGAGGCGTTCAGCGAGCTCCAGCTGCTGCTCGGCCAGCCGGTGCGCCGCGGACAGGTCGCCGAGCGCGGTGAGGGCTCCGGCCGCCTCCATGCGCCACGAGGCGAAGGCGGGGTGACGGCAGTCGAACTCCAGCCACCGGGCGTGCGCCGCCTCGGCGTCGGCGCGGGCCTCGTCCGCGCGGTGCTGCGCCAGCCGCAGCCGCGCCCGGCTCTGCAGCAGCAGGGGCGCACCCAACGCGTCGGGCACCGGGTCGTCGAGCTGACCGGACTGCACCAGCACGGCGTCCGCACCGTCGAGATCATCGCCCTCGGTGAGTGCGTCGACCAGCGCGTGCAGCAACCACAGCAACCCGGCCTCAGGGCCGTTGAGCAGCTTGAAGCTCACCGCGAGCCGGGCATCGGTCTCTGCGTCGCGGATGCGCCCGGCCCGCACCAGCGCCATGGCGCGGAGGAAGCTGGCGTGGGCCAGTGCCACCAGCCAGCCCCGGGGCCGGGCGAGGTCGATCAGCGCCGCGCAGTGCGAGATCGCGGGGTCGAGATCGTCATTGGCGATCATCGCGATGGCCGCCGCCGTGGGGATCACCGAGTCGACCTCGCGGTCGAAGGTGCCGTCGGCCAGCACGGGGGCGAGCAGGTCGCCGACCTCCTCGGCCGGACGCCCGTCCATCAACGCGTCGTTGGCGGCGTTGGACCGCCACAGCAGGAGCCGGTACGGCTGGACCTGAGGCTGCTCCAACCGCTGCCGGGCCTCGTGGCGCGTGCTCGCCCGGACCATGGCGTTGGAGACCAGCTCGGCCTCCAACCGCTCACGGTCCTCCGGGTCGGTGTCGTCGCTGCCGACGGTACCGACGGGGCCGTCCTCGAGGCCGCGGTGGCAGAGGTCCAGGGCGTGCTCAGCGTGCCCGGCCAGGCCCATCGCCCGGGCCGCTCTCAGTGCGTGCCGGGTGCGTTGGGCCGGGGACGTGGCCGCCTCCACCGCCTCCCGCAGCAGGTCGAGGGCGTCCTCGTGCAGGGTGACCGCCAGTGCGAGCCCCAGGTCGAGCCGGACGGCGGCCGCGACGTCCGGTGCGAGCGGGGGCTCGGCGATGGCCCGGCGCAGGAAGGCCACAGCGCTCTCGGGCGCACCGCGAGCGCTGGCCCCGGCCGCGGCGGCACGCAAGGTCTCGACCGTCTCGGGCCGGGCCTGCGGATCGGTGCGGAGCAGGTGCAACGCGATGCCTTCGGCGTCCGCTCGCTCCTCGGCCAGCAGGCGCGCGGCGTCCGCGTGCGCGAGCGAGCGGGCTCCGGGCGCGAGCAGGCTGTAGACCGCGGTGGCGATCAGCGGGTGGGTGAAGCCCAGGTGGTCGTCGCCGTCCACCAGGCCCACGGCGCGCAGCGCGTCGGCGATGCCGGCCGCCTCGCGCGGGTCCAGGTGCGCGAGGCGGGCGGCGTGGCGCAGCGGCGCATCTCGGCCGAGCACGGTCAGCGCCCGGGCGAGGGCGACCGCGCCGTCGGGCAGCCGTGAGAGCTGGCGCTGCACCACCCGGGCGATCTGGTCGCGACCGAACGACGTCAACCGCGCGGCGGCCCCCTCGTCGGGGGTGACGCCCTCGGCCACCAGGTGCGTCAGCATCGCGTTGAGCAGGAAAGGGTTTCCCCTGGTGACCGCGTGGCAGGCGTGGGCGAACGCGGCGTCGGCGGCGGGCAGCCGCCGTCCGACGATCTGCTCCGTGGCGGACAGGGCGAGGAGCCGCGGTCGCACCGGCGGTTCGGGGTCGGCTGCGAGCAGCTCGGCCAGCAGGTCGGGATCGCTCGGCGGCTCACCGGAGCGGACAGCGCAGAGCACTCCCAGCGGCAGCTCGTCGAGCCGTCTGGTGAGCTGGGCGAGCCAGCGCAGGGAGGCCGCATCGGCCCAGTGCAGGTCGTCGACGACGATCAGCACCGGGGCCCGGTCGGTCAGGTTGCTCGTCAGGCAGGTGAGCCCGTGGACGGCGGCGTGCACGGCGTCGCCGGCGAAGGCGGGCTCGGGCTCGCCCGCGTCGAGCGCTCGGGCCGCCAGGGACGCCGCTCCCGCGCTGAGCGCCGGCCAGTCGTCCCGGGCCCGCAGCGGCTCGAACAGCTGACGGGCCACACCCCACACCGCGTCCTGCTCCAGCGGACCGCCCCGAGCGCGGACCACGGTCATGCGGTTCGCGACTGCAGATCGCGCGGCGGCGGCGAGCAGGCTCGACTTGCCGATGCCCGCGGCGCCCTCGACGACGACCACCTGACCCGACCCGGCCCGGATCGCGACGAGCCGGCGCTCCAGAGCGGCCAGCTCGACGTCCCGATCGAGCAGCGGGTCGTGCATCTGGGAAATCTACGCCGGTGGTGGGCGATTCAGTCACTGGATGTCGGCCCGTTGTTCGTGGTGGCCTCCACGATGCCCGTCTCCGGGCACGTGGGCAGCATCGTCGTCATGACGATCACGGAGACAGCACACGCGGGATACGTACTCGGCCGGACCGATGAGGAGTACCAGCGACTGCGGGCCCAGGCGATCACCTGGGAGGCGGTCACCAGCCGGGTGCTGGACGCCGTCGGGTTGTCCCCGGGGGCGCGCTGCCTGGATGCCGGGTGCGGTCCCGGCGAGACGATGCGCCTGATGGCGCAGCGGGTCGGGCCCGCTGGCCGCGTGCGCGGGGTGGACGTCGACGCCTGGCTCGGCGAGCAGGCCGTGGCGAGGCTGCACGCCGCCGGGCACGAGCAGTGCTCGTTCGTGGCTCAAGACCTGACCTCCGAGGAGGCGATCCCCGGCGGGCCGTTCGACGTCGTCTACGCGCGGCTCCTGCTGCTCCACGTGGACGACCCGGTGGCCGTGCTGCGTCATCTGTGGGCGGCGGTCGCGCCCGGCGGGCACCTCGTCGTGCAGGAGTACCACCTGACGACGACCGACGTGCAGCCACCGCTGCCCTCGATGCAGGAGTGGAACCGGGTCGCGCTCGGTGCGTTCACCCTGGCCGGCAGGGACATCCGGATGGGGAGCCGGTTGCCGCGGTTGTTCCAGGACGCGGGCCTGGGCGCACCGGACGGCACCGACGTCGGCGGCCGCCTCGAGCCGCTGAGCGCCGCCGCTCCCATGATCGCCGCGGTCTACCGCAGCCTGCTGCCGGCGGCCGTCTCGTTCGGCCTCACCTCGGCCGAGGGCGGCCAGCAATGGCTCGCCGACTTCGACCAGGACGTGCGCGAGGGCGGCGAGCGCATGGGGCTGTGGCCCCTGTTGATCGCTGCGTGGAAGCGCAAGACGGGCGGACCGGCGTGATGCGGGAGGACGTCGTCGCCCAGCTCACGACCCCCGCGCCCGCCGTTCGGCAGCGGCCGTGGGGCAGCCTCGCGGCGATCGATCTGCACGGGTGTGACGTCGTCCGGCTCGCGGACCCCGAGTGCGTGCGCGGCTTCGTCACGGCGGTGATCGAGGCGATCGGAATGCGGGCGTTCGGGCCTCTGCGCCTTCAGCGGTTCGGCTCGGGGGAGCTGGAGGGCTGGTCGGCGATGCAGTTCATCGAGACCAGCACGATCACGGTGCACGCCGACGAGGTCGGGGGGCGGTGCTTCGTGGATGTGTTCTCCTGCCGGGAGTTCGACCCGTGGTTGGCCGCGGTGGTCGCCGTCGAGCACTTCGGCGGCCGCCCGACGGCGACGGTGCTCTCGCGGTGAGCGTCGTGGCCCCGGTGCTGGGCGTGGTCGCGGGCGTTCTCGGCGTGATCGAGGTGCTGCCGTACGTGCGGGACACCCTGCGGCGCTCGACCCGCCCGCACCGCGGCACCTGGTTCATCTGGGCCGTTCTGGCCGGTGTCGCCTTCTGGGCTCATCGCACTGACGGGGCGTCGTGGAGCCTGCTGCTGCTCGGGGTCGAGTGCGTGGGCACCGCCGTGGTCTTCGCGCTGTCCCTGCGGTGGGGTCATGGGGCGCTCACCACCGTCGAACGGCGCCTGGTGCTGCTCGCGGGCGTCGGCGTGGGCGGCTGGGTGGTTTCCGACGAGCCGCTCGTCGCCCTGGCCTGCGTCATCGCCAGTGACCTGGTCGCGACGTCGATGATGCTGCCGAAGACCTGGCGCAACCCCGCGTCGGAGACGCTGTCCACCTACGTGATGGCGAGTGCGGGCGGCGCCGCCGCGGCGGCGTCGGTCGGCGTCACCGTGGCGGTCACGTCGTCCGCGTCGGTGGGCGTCGCCCCGGCGTCGCTGCTGGTGTACCCGGTGTACCTCTGCCTCATCAACGGCGCGGTCGCCGCGGTGCTCGTGGTCCGTCGTCGTGCGGCCCTGTCGCCGATCAGCGTGGGGGTGCTCGCATGACCGCCATCTGGTCGAACACCGACTTCCCCTACATGTGCCTGAAGGACGAGACGCGGACCCTGGCGTTCCGCGACGCCATCCGGGCCGTCGTAAGGCCGGGCGACGTGGTGGTGGACGTGGGGGCCGGGACCGGCATCCTGTCGTTCTTCGCAGCCGAGGCCGGGGCCTGCGCGGTGTACGCCGTGGAGATCGATCCGGTCTCCGCCGAGGCGCTGCGGTGCAGCGTGGGGCTCAACCCGCAGCTCGCCGACGTCGTCCGCGTCGTAGAGGGCGACGCGGCGGTCGTGGACCTGCCAGGCGCGGACGTCGTGGTGGCCGAGATCATCGAGACGGGACTTCTCGACGAGCAGCAGGTGCCGGTGCTCAACGCGCTGCGGTGTCGCGGCGTCATCGGGTCCGGGACGCGGGTGCTACCGGGCAGCTACGAGACCACCCTGCAGCTGGTGACCACCGACCACCGCTACTACGGGTTCACCATCGCCGCCCCGAAGCATGAGTGGCCGTTCTACGCGCATGGTTCGGGCTGGCATACGACGCCGGTGCAGGCCGTGAGCGAGGCGGTGACGGTCCTGAGCGTGGACTTCACCGCCGGGCCGATCGACGAGGACGTGTGCGGCTCGATCACCCTCGCCGTGGATCCTGACGTGCTGATCAACGGCGTGCGGCTGGCGGGCAGGGTCGGGCTCGCGCCAGGGCGTGCCCTCGGACCGACCCACTCCGTGAACGGTGACAAGGTGCTGCAGATCCGGCCCCTCTCCGGGTCGTCGAGCGTCACACTGAGGTGGTGCTACCGCATGGGCGCCGGGCTGGGATCCCTCGTCCTGGACTGCGAACCGGCCGGCTCGTTCCGGTGAGCCACCTCGGCGTCGGCAGCGGCGTCGCAGCCGGCGCCGGCGCCCTTCGCGGTTCCGCCGGCAGCCCCCTCCCGCCCGACGTCCAGGTCACCTCGGGTCAGAACCGGCCGCAGGGTCGCGGACGACGAGCGCCCGATCGACGACCTCGCGCAGCACGGCTCGGCGACGCGCGTGCTCGGGCTCACCGTCGCCGGCGGACGCGGTGAACGTCGCGCTGATCGCGGACCAGGTCCCGGCCAGCGCGATCACCAGTGAGTAGACCTCGTCCGGCCGGATGCCGCTCACGACCTGCCCATCTGCCTGGGCCTTCGCGATGGCGTCGTGCTTCGCGTCGGCATGCCGCGGGCGCACGGCGACCGGCGCCGGTCCACCCCTTCCACGACTCGTTCACACCATGAGTGTCACGGACCGACAGGAGAGACCAGGCTGGAGTTCTGGGGCCCATTTTGGGGCCCAAGAACCGGATGATTCGCCCACCACCACGTCGGCGATACCACCCACGACGAAGGCCCCCGTCCCGCGTTTCCGCTGGTCAGGGGCCTTCGTCGTCGCTGTCTCAACGAGTGCGCCCGGAGGGACTCGAACCCCCAACCTCCTGATCCGTAGTCAGGTGCTCTATCCGTTGAGCTACGGGCGCAGTGCTGGTGACGGTGGAACGGGGAGAGCGTACCGGAGCACCCGCCGCGTCCTGAAATCCGAAACCCCCGGTTCGCCCTGCGGGGACGAACCAGGTCAGGATGGACCGGTGCACCGTTCCCCCCTGCGCCTGACCGCCCTCGCCTGCGTCCTCGCCCTCGGCACCGCCTGCAGCGCCGAGCAGGACGACGCCGCGAACGGGTCGACGGGCGCTGGGGCCTCGGACCAGGCGTCCGCCGAGGCCGCCCCGTCGGAGCCGACCGCGCGGGTCCAGACGACCCCGCCCGACGCCGCGGGCACCGTCCTGACCGCGCCGGACGCCGTGACCGCCGCCACCCAGGCCAGCGAGGCGCTCTTCACCGCGTCGCCCGTCGCCGTCCTGGTCGACGCCGGCGACACCGGCGCGCTGCCGACGGCCGCGGACCACGCCACCGACCTCGGCGTCCCGCTGCTGCTGACGTCCGGTGCCGGGACGACCGCGGACGGCCCGCTGGCCGCCGAGCTGGTCCGGCTCGGGACCACCGACGTCCTGGCGATCGGTGCTGCGGCGGGCGCGGCAGCCGGATCGCTCGACGACGTCGCCGTCGCGACGGACGCCGGCGCCCTGCCACCGCTGGAGGACGTCGAGCCGGTTCCGGGAACCGTGGTCCTGACCACCGGGGCGGCCGCCGACGCGGCCGCCCTGGCGACCGCTGCCTCGGCAGGGGCCACGGTCGTCACCCTGGCAGGTGGTGACCCCCGCGCGGACCCCGCAGCGATCGAGGCCCTGGCCGCCGCGCCCCCGGCCCGGGTGGTCGCCCTGGGGCCGGCCTTCGGGGCGGTCGAGACGCTGGCCTCCCGGGTCGCCACGGCGTCCACAGGCGTCCAGCTGCCCGGCGGTGGTCAGCTCGTCCTGGCCGACAGGCGCTACGTCGCGCTCTACGGGCACCCCGGCACGCCGGCGCTGGGGCTTCTCGGCGAGCAGGACCTGGACGCCGCCGTGGCGCGCGCCCAGGACCTGGCGCGGTCCTACCAGCCGCTGAGCGAGGTCCCCGTGGTCCCGACGTTCGAGATGATCACCACGGTCGCGAGCGCCGGCCCCGGGGCGGACGGCAACTACTCCAACGAGGTCGACCCCGAGGAGCTGCGGCCCTGGATCGAGGAGGCCGGCCGGCAGGGGGTCCACGTCCTGCTCGACCTGCAGCCGGGCACCACCGACTTCCTCACCCAGGCCCGGCTGTACGAGACGCTGCTCGCCTACCCGCACGTCGGCCTGGCCCTGGACCCGGAGTGGCGGCTGGAGCCCGGGCAGAAGCACCTGGAGCAGATCGGCTCGGTCAGCGCCGCGGAGGTCAACTCGGTCTCGCAGTGGCTGGCCGGCTACGTGCGCGAGCACCGGCTGCCGCAGAAGATGCTCGTGCTGCACCAGTTCCGTACCTCGATGATCACCGACATCGAGACCCTGGAGACCGACCACGACGAGCTGGCCGTGGTGATCCACGCCGACGGCAACGGCTCGCAGGGCGCCAAGGCCGCCACCTGGGCCCGGACCATCGACAACGCCCCCGACGGCGTCGCGTTCGCCTGGAAGAACTTCGTCGACGAGGACAGCCCGATGCTGACCCCCGCGCAGACGATGGCGGTGCGTCCGACCCCTGTGCTGGTGACCTACCAGTGACCGGATCGGTGAGTGGGAACGCAAGAACCTGACCAGTTCTCGCAAGCACACGTCATCCTCGACGTGCCGGCTCGCCCTCCTGTGAGGGACCTCACGGGTGACTCCCCGTTCTGCGGTATCCCAGCATGCGATACGGGGCTACCGTGCGGACCACGGTGATTCGCCTTCACTGTGAACGCAACGGGACGCGGCGTCCCGGGGCGGGGAGGCTGAGCGCGCACCACCAGCAGGACGGTCGTCAGGACGAACGGCACCGTCGCCGGCGAACCTCGAGAGGGAACAGCACCCCATGAGCACCGACACGACCTCCAGCACCCCGACCGTCTCCACCGCCGGCTCGTCGTCCGACCGCCCGGTGACGGGAGCGCCCGCCACCCGGCACACCCGGCTGCTGGCGTGGGTCGAGGAGGTGGCCGCGCTGACCGAGCCCGCCTCGGTGCACTGGTGTGACGGCTCGGACGAGGAGTGGACCCAGCTCACCGAGGCTCTCGTGGCGACCGGCACCTACGTCCAGCTCGATCCCGCGAAGAAGCCGAACTCGTTCTACTGCGCGTCCGACCCGACCGACGTCGCCCGGGTCGAGGACCGTACCTTCATCTGCTCCGTGGACCCCAAGGACGCCGGCCCCACCAACAACTGGATGGCGCCGAGCGAGATGAAGACGGTCATGACCGACCTGTACCGAGGGTCGATGCGCGGGCGCACGATGTACGTCATCCCGTTCGTCATGGGCCACCTCGAGGCCGACAGTCCCATGTTCGGGGTGGAGATCACCGACTCGGCGTACGTCGTCACCTCGATGCGGGTGATGTCCCGGATGGGCGCGCACGTGCTGGAGCGGATCGAGGAGCTCGACGCCGAGTACGTCCCCGCCCTGCACTCGGTGGGCATGCCGCTCGAGCCCGGCCAGGACGACGTCGCGTGGCCCTGCAACGACACCAAGTACATCGTGCAGTTCCCCGAGGAGCGCACGATCTGGTCCTACGGCTCGGGCTACGGCGGCAACGCCCTGCTCGGCAAGAAGTGCTACTCGCTGCGGATCGCCTCGGTGATGGCCCGCGACGAGGGCTGGCTGGCCGAGCACATGCTGATCCTCAAGCTGACCAACCCGCAGGACGTCACGCACTACGTCGCCGCCGCGTTCCCCTCGGCCTGCGGCAAGACCAACCTCGCGATGCTCAAGCCGACCAACCCGGGCTGGAAGGTCGAGACCCTCGGCGACGACATCGCCTGGATGCGGTTCGGCGAGGACGGCAGGCTGTACGCCGTCAACCCCGAGTTCGGCTTCTTCGGGGTCGCCCCCGGCACCAACCAGAAGACCAACCCGTACGCGATGGACACCATCGAGAAGGGCAACTCGGTCTTCACCAACGTCGCTCTCACCGACGACGGCGACATCTGGTGGGAGGGCATGGAGAACCCGCCGGCGCACGCCACGTCGTGGACGGGCGAGCCCTGGACCCCGGACTCGGACGAGCTGAGCTCGCACCCGAACAGCCGGTACTGCACCCCGATCAGCCAGTGCCCGATCCTGGCGCCCGAGTACGACGATCCGCGCGGGGTGCCGATCTCGGCGATCCTGTTCGGCGGGCGCCGCAAGACCACGATCCCGCT
>JBBQSN010000133.1:0-9819 GCA_038213835.1 Actinomycetales bacterium | reverse complement strand
CTTGTCGTAGACCTTCGCCACGTGGGTCTTGACCGTCGACTCCGACAGGTACAGCCTGCTCGACACCTGGTGCACGGACAGACCGTCCTTGAGCAGGTTCAGCACCTCGCTCTCGCGCCGGGTCAGGAGCGGACCAGGGGCGTGCGAGCGTCGGCGCATCGCCGCGCCGAGGCCCGCGGCCGAGAAGACGTCGGGCGAGACGGCAGAGCGGCGGACCGCGGAGACCAGCTCGTCCAGGTCGGCGCTCTTCAGCACCAGCGCCGAGGCACCGGCGTCGAGGGAGGCGAACAGGGTCTCGTCGTCGTGGTGCATGGTCAGCACCACGAGCCCCACCTCGGACGACTCCTCGCGGCAGTGCCGCACCAGCTCGAGCCCGCTGCCGTCGCCCAGCTGGACGTCGCAGACCACCACCTCGGGGCGGGCCTGCGCCACCACCCGGCGTCCGCTCGCGACCGACTCGGCCTCGCCCACCACGGTGAGGTCGGCCTCGGTCTCGAGGGCGGCACGCAGGCCGCTGCGCACGACCCGGTGGTCGTCGACGAGCACCACGGTGGTCACGGCAGCGCCCCCTCGGCACGCCCCAGGAGCCGGTGCAGGAGGGCCGGCCTGGGCTCGGCCGCGACGGCGTCGACCACGGCCTCGGAGGCGAGCTCGCGGTCCGGGTCGAAGGTCCGGCATCCCACCTCGATCCGCGCCGTCACCCGGTGGGCGTCCTCGACCAGCACGAGGTCGCCCCCGACCGCGCGCAGCGCCTGCACCAGTCCGGCGTCCGGCGTCCACGGGCCGCCGCCGGTGCGCACCAGGCGCAGCATCGCCTGCGGAGGGCGGCAGTCCAGCTCGACCGCCAGGGCCGTCGCGCCCTCCCCGGTGCGCGTGTGCGTGACGAGGTCGAGCGCGAGCCGCAGCAGCACCGACTCGACGTGGGCGGGCAACCGGAACGGCGACTCCCGCAGCGCCATCGTGACCGCGAGGTCTCCCGTGGACCCGAGCGCCTGCACATGGCTGGACAGCGCCGCGCCGAGGCCGCGCTCGGGGCGCGGGGACGACCTCAGGTCCGCGATCGACATCCGGATGTCGCCGATGGTGCGGGTCAGCTCCGAGCGCACCCCGCGCAGCACCGCGGCCGTCTCGTCGTCGCGCTCGCGGACCCGCTTGAGGGCGACGTCGACGGCGAAGCCGAGGGCTGAGAGGTCCTGTGCCACACCGTCGTGCATCTCCCGCGCCAGCCGCTCGCGCTCGGCCACCTCGGACATGTGCCGCAGCTCGGTGAAGGCGAGCGCGGCGTGCAGCTGGGGCACGGTGCGCCGGCACTCCTCGACCACGTGGTCGACCTCGCCCTGCGTCATCGGGTGCGGCACCAGCCGCTCCAGCACCAGCAGGCCCAGCAGCTCGTCGTCGCGGTCGGCCAGCGGCACCGCGAGCATCACCGAGCCCTGCCGCCTCCCCGCGCGGTCGGCGGCACGGACCGAGTGCACCGGCTCACGCCGGGTCCAGGCGTCGTGCGGCGTGCCCGGGGCGGTCACCGGGTCGCGCCACGGCAGCCGCTCGGCCCCGCTGAGTGCCACCGGCGTCACCGACGTGTCGTCGACCCGCACCAGGACAGCGGCCCGGTCGAACCGGGGACCGCCGTGCCGCTCCCCCACCTGGTCCACCAACGAGGCCGCGACGGCCTGCACGTCGAACCCGGCGGGCAGCGATCGCGCGAGGTCCTGCAGCCGTCCGAGCAACCGGCCGGCCTCCTGCGCCGCCTGCGTGCCCGACCGTCGCTCGGCCTGCTCGACCCTGGCACCCCAGGCGCCGAGCTGGCCGAGCAGCACCGACAGGACCCACCACTGCACCGCATGCCCCACCGGACCCGACGACAGCAGCGCGGCCACCGCCGGGCCGGTGCCGACCGCGGCCGAGACCCCCAGCGCCACCCGTCCGCCGTGCTGCTCCCCCGCGCGGTAGGCCGGCACCAGCAGCAGCGGCAGCACCATCGGCGTCGACCGCACCACCAGGACGCAGACCACGACGACGACGGCCGCCGAGAGCAGCAGGGTGACCTGGCGCGACCCCGGCCGCCGGTCGGCGACGAGCTCGAGCAGGACGACCGCGAGGACCGCCGGAGCCACCAGCGGCCACTGGTCGGCCAGGGCGGCTCCCACCAGGCTGAGCACGGCGATCGTGCAGCGCAGCCGGGTGGACAGGCCGAGGCGCCACCCCTGCACACCCCGTGCGGCGACGTCGAGCACGGCGCAACTATGGGCCACCCGGGCCCCGCCCGTCCGCCCTTCCGTCCAAGTCGCCTACCAGGTGCGACGGCCGGTCACCCGTTCGGGCGCGCGTGGCTCCCCGGTCGGTCCTACGCCTCGCGCAGCCGTGCGGGGAAGCCGGCGTCGTGCAGGTGCGCCAGCACCTCGGTGGCGTGGTCGGGGCCCTTGGTCTCCAGCTGCACGCCGATCTCCACCTCGTCCATGCCGAGCTGCTGGTCGGTGCGGTTGTGCACGACCTCCAGCACGTTCGCGTCGGTCTCGGCGAGCAGCGCGACCAGCCGCGCCAGCGAGCCCGGACGATCGGCCACCCGGACCTGGAACTGCAGGTAGCGACCGGCTGCGAGCATGCCGTGGCGCAGCACCTGCATGAGCAGCAGCGGATCGATGTTGCCGCCGGACACCACCGCCACGACAGGCGGTTCGAAGTCGGTCGGGTGGTCCAGCAGGGCGGCGACACCGGCGGCACCGGCGGGCTCGGCCACCTGCTTGGCCCGCTCCATCAGGAACAGCATCGCGCGCGCGATCAGGTCCTCGTCCACGGTGACGACGTCGTCGACCAGCGCCTGCACCAGCCGGAAGGGGACCTCGCCCGGGCACCCGACCGCGATGCCGTCGGCCATCGTGCGCATCCGCTCCAGCGGGACGGGACGGCCCTGCGCCAGCGACTCGGGGAAGGCGGCGGCCCTGGCGGCCTGGACCCCGACCACCCGCACGTCCGGCCGGGTCGCCTTGACCGCGGCGGCGATCCCGGCGAGCAGCCCGCCACCCCCGGTGCACACCAGCACGGTCCGCACGTCCGGGCACTGCTCGAGGATCTCCAGCCCGCAGGTGCCCTGCCCTGCGACGACGTCGACGTGGTCGAACGGGTGGATCAGGACGGCGCCCGTGCGGTGCTCGTGCTCGCGGGCGGCGACCAGGCACTCGTCGACGGTGTCACCGTGGAACTCGACCTCGGCGCCGTAGCCGCGGGTGGCGAGCACCTTGGGGATGGGGGCGCCGGCAGGCATGTAGACGGTCGCGTGGATGCCGAGCAGCTGAGCAGCCAGCGCGACGCCCTGCGCGTGGTTGCCGGCGCTGGCCGCCACCACGCCACGGGCGCGCTCGTGCGCGGACAGCCCGGCCATCCTGGTGTACGCACCGCGGATCTTGAAAGAACCTGCGCGCTGCAGGTTCTCGAGCTTGAGGTGGACGTCACCCCCGACCCGTGCGGACAGGGCCCGGCTGAACTCCAGCGGCGTGGGACGGATGACGTCGGCGAGCAGCACGCGAGCGGCCTCGATGTCGGCGAGGGTCACGGGCAGGGATGGGGTCACCATGGCGGCGATCCTGCCAGAGCGGGCTGCCCGTTCAGGCCGGGTCATCCGGCTCGGCAGGCGGCGGCGTCGACGCGGCGACCTTGCGACCACGCTCGGTGCGCCGGCGCAGGTCGACCCTGAAGTCGGGGCGCGCGAGCTCGGCCACCATCGGGTCGTCGCGTCCGCGCAGCGAGTGCACCGCGGTGTTGAGGAACGCCACCAGCGGCACCGAGAAGAGCGCGCCGACGATGCCCGCGACGAGCAGCCCGGCACCGATCGCGAGCACCACCGCGAGCGGGTGCACGGAGACCGCCCGACCGAGCAGGAAGGGCTGCAGCACGTGCGACTCGAGCTGCTGCACGAGCACGACCACACCGAGCATCAGCAGCGCCTTGAGGGGACCGAGCGCGACCAGGGCGACCAGGACCGCCACACCTCCGCTGAGGAACGCGCCGACGATCGGCACGAAGGCGCCGAGGAAGACCAGCACCGCCAGCGGGATCGCGAGCGGCACGCCCAGCAGTGCCGCGCCCACACCGATGCCGACGGCGTCAGCGGTGGCCACGACGACGGTCGCGCGCACGTACGAGGTCAGCGTGCGCCAGCCCGCCCGCCCCGCGGTGTCGACCGGGGCGTGGGTGTTGGCCGGAAGCAGGTGCACGAGCCAGCGCCAGATCCGCTCGCCCTCGAGCAGCAGGAAGATCATCGCGAACAGCACCAGGAACATCCCGGTGACGACCTCGCCCGCCGTCGCGGTGATGGTGAGCGCCCGGCTGGCGATCTCCTCGCTGTTCGCCGTGATCTGGTCGCGGGCCTGCTGCAGGTAGGAGTCGACCTGCTCCGAGCTGAGGTTCAGCGGACCGTCGGCCAACCAGCCCTGCACCTGGGAGAAGCCGTCGCCGGCCTTGGAGCTCAGGCCGGCGATGCCGCTGGCGAGCTGGGTGCCCACGAGCGTGAACAGCCCGGCGACGACCGCGATCAGCGCCAGCAGGGTGGCCGCCACGGCCAGGCCCCTCGGCACCTTGTGCCGGGCCAGCAGGTCGGTCATCGGGATCACCAGCGAGGTGAGGAGCAGGGCGACCAGGAGCGGGATCACCAATACCCGGAAGTAGGACACCAGCCACAGCAGGGCACCGAGGGCGACCAGGACGGCCACCACGCGCCACGCGACCTGTGCGGCGACCACGAGGCTGGCCGGGACGGGGGACGTGGACGAGGCCGGCGCCGGAACGTCCGGCTTCGCCGGTGGCGGCGCCGCGGGAGGCAGTGGAGAGGAGGACACGCCCTCAGTGTCCCCGATGCGTCCCCGATGTCCGGACGACGGTGCGGGCCAGGCGCGCGGCGGCCTCGGGTCGCGTGTCGTGCAGGAGGCCGGCGGCGAACAGGACCGACCGCTCGTCGACGACGACCACGGGGGACGTCGGCACCCGCCACCCCCCGGCGTGGTCCTCGGTCGCGGGCGCCAGCACGTCCCGGCGCGCGGCGTCGGTGGCGTGCCGGAGCACCCCGCCGGAGCCGACCACGACCTCGACCCCGCGCAGGTCCTTCCCGGCCCGGGTCGGGCCCCCCGGGCGCGCGTGCCGGCGCAGGGCCACCGTGACGGCCAGCCGTCCGAGGGCGGTGTCGTCGGCCACCTCCTCGGCAGAGCCGGGCAGCCGCTCGGGCTCGGCCACGCGGGTCGCGGCCGCCGCCGTCAGCCGCCCCTGGTCGTCGGGTGCCAGCAGCCGCTCGCCGATCGCCGCCTCGACCAC
Organism: Actinomycetales bacterium; assembly: GCA_038213835.1. Taxonomy (GTDB): domain Bacteria; phylum Actinomycetota; class Actinomycetes; order Actinomycetales; family CAWJMD01; genus JBBQSN01. The sequence continues at coordinate 4,518 of JBBQSN010000133.1, read as the reverse complement.
TCCCGCTGCGCCGTGCCGCATCCCGAGGTCGCCCTCGACCGTGCGGGAGTGCCACAGCGGCGCCACGACCTCCTTGCGCAGGGTGGCGTCCTCCCCCTCGGGCGACAGGACCGAGTAGACGTCGGTCGTGGCCCCACCGACGTCGACCACGAGCACGTCGCCGCCGACCGCCTCCGCGAGCACCTCGACCCCGGCCAGGACGGCGTCCGGCGTGGCGGCCCGGACGAGCGAGGCGAACCGCGGTCCCCGCGACAGGCCCTTGCCGCCGATCACGTGGCGCAGGAACACCTCGCGGATCGCGGCCCGGGCGCCCGCCGGCTCGAGCGTGCCGATCCGCGGCAGGACGTTGGGCGCGCTGACCGCCCGACGGCCGGTGGCGGCCAGGGCCGCCATCACGTCGTCGCGCACCTCGATGTTGCCGGCGACGACGACGGGGGCGGTGATCCGGGCGCCCGCGATCCGGGAAGCGTTGTGCCTCAGCACCTTCGCGTTGCCACCGTCGGTGCCGCCCACCAGCAGCACGACGTCGGGACGCGCCGCTCGCAGGGCGCGCACCCCCGCGGCGTCGAGCTCTCCGGTGGCCACGTGCACCACCTTGGCACCGGCCGAGAGCCCCACCCGGTGCCCCGCCTCGGCCGTGACCGCACCCTCGTAGCCGACGACCGCGAGGCGAAGGCCGCCACCCGCGCTGGAGCAGACGAGCAGCTCGGGATCCTCGCCCGCGATGCCGGCCAGGTCGGCCACGACGGTGTCGAGACCGACCAGGACGTCGGTGCTCGCCGTGGTCGGGTGCGTCGAGGTGCCGAGCGGGTCGCCGGCCGAGCCGCGACGCAGGTCGACGGCGACGGCCTTGGTGAAGGTCGAGCCGACGTCGACGCAGACCACCGCGAGGGGTGCTGCCACCTTGACCTACCGGTCGCCCAGCGCCTGCTCGAGCGCGGCGTCCAGGTCGGAGAGGAGGTCGTCGACGTCCTCGATGCCGACCGAGAGCCGGATCAGGTCGGACGGCACCTCGAGCGCTGATCCGGCGACCGAGGCGTGCGTCATCTGCCCCGGGTGCTCGATCAGGGACTCGATGCCGCCGAGCGACTCCGCCAGGATGAAGACCTCGGTGGCCGCGCAGACCGCGAGCGCGGCCTCCTGCGAGCCGACCCGGAACGAGACCATGCCGCCGGCACGGCGCATCTGCCGGGACGCGACCTCGTGGTCGGGGTGCGAGGGCAGACCCGGGTAGATCACCTGCTGCACCAGCGGGTGGGCGTCGAGGTGCGCGGCGACCGCCTCGGCGTTGTCGCAGTGCCGGTCCATCCGCACCGCGAGCGTCTTGAGCCCACGCAGCGTGAGCCAGGCGTCGAACGGCCCGGCGACGGCCCCGAGGGCGTTCTGGTGGAAGCCGACCCGCTCGGTCAGAGACTCACCCGTCCCGGGGACGCCAGTACCCTCCCCGACGACGAGCGCGCCACCCACGACGTCGGAGTGGCCGCCGCAGTACTTGGTCGTCGAGTGCACGACGACGTCGGCTCCGAGGACGATCGGGTTCTGCAGGTACGGCGTGGCGAAGGTGTTGTCGACCACGAGCAGAGCGCCTGCGGCGTGGGCGATCTCGGCCAGCGCCGTGATGTCGGAGACGCCGAGCAGGGGGTTGGTGGGCGTCTCGCACCACACCACCTTCGTGCTGCCCGGACGGATCGCGGCGCGCACGGCGTCGAGGTCGGACAGGTGCACCGGCGTGTGCTCGACGCCCCAGCGGGTCACGACCTTGTCGACCAGCCGGAAGGTGCCGCCGTAGGCGTCGTCCGGCAGCAGCAGGTGGTCGCCCGGTGACAGCACGGTGCGCAGCAGGGTGTCCTCGGCCGCCAGCCCGGAGGCGAACGCGAACGCGGCCTCGCCCTGCTCGAGGCTGGCCAGGCACTCCTGCAGCGCGTCGCGGGTCGGGTTCGCGGACCGCGAGTACTCGTAGCCGTTCCGCAGGCCGCCGACGCCGTCCTGGGCGTAGGTGGAGACCTGGTAGATCGGGGGGACGACGGCACCGGTGGTGGGGTCCGGCTCCGAGCCCGCGTGGATCGCACGCGTGGAGAAACCGGCCTTCTCGACATAGCTCACGGGAGCAGCCTAGGGGCCGTCCCCGGTGCGGTCGGTGCCGCGCCGGGCGAGCCAGGCCAGCAGCACGCCGGACGCGACCAGGACCGCACCGGCGCCGACGGCAGCAGCACCCGACCAGCCCGGCGCGGCGCGGCTCCCGCCTGCGACGAGCAGCACCACGAGCGCGACCGGCAGGCAGAGCGCCTGGGTCAGCAGCCAGCGCACCACGCTGGGCCAGAGCGCGGCGACCTCGACCTCGGCGTCCGGCGGCACCACGGCGCACCAGGCCACCCCGACGTGGACGGCGTGCAGCAGGGCGCCGACCGGCAGCGCGAGCCACGGGAACGCCGGCGCGTCGAGCACGACCAGTGCCGCGAGCACGACGAAGACGGTCGCCAGCGGAGAGGTGGGCGAGGCGAGCATCCCGACGACGACGCCGACCAGGACGAGCAGGCCCAGCAGCCGCAGCCCGCTACCCCCCGCGACCAGCACCACGACGAGCACGGCGGCCAGCGCCAGCACGCCCACGACGACCCGCAGCAGCCAACCCGTCACCAGCCGGGGGTGGATCTCCTCGGCGGTCCAGCTCGACCCCGGTCGCAGGTGCATCCTCACCGCCCGACCTGCCGTCGTCGTCGGGCGACCTCGCGCAGCACCCGGGCCAGCGCGGCGGCCTCGGACGGGCCCACCACGACGCCCGACGCCCGCAGCCGGCGAAGCCGCTCGGCGCGCTCGCGCTGCACCAGTCGCGCGGCCGTCCGGTCGCGGACCGGCTCGTGCGACCCGGGGTGGTCCAGGTCGAGCGGGCCGGGGAGGGTGTCGACCGCCACCACCTCGGTGCCGCGCCGGCGCAGCCGCAGCGCGAGGTCCTCCACGGCGTCGTCGAGGAACGGCGAGACCAGGACGGCCACCATCCCCGGCTGGATGCTCCCGGGGCGCAGCACGACCTTGCGCGCCTGCCAGTGCACGGCGCTGTCGACCAGCCGCGCGCGCACGCGGCGCAGCTGACGGCGTCCGGTGCCGGGCGGCACCGACTGCCGCGGCCGGCTGAGGTCGACGACGGTGACCCGGTCGCCCTGCTCGAGCAGCGAGCGGGTGAGCGTGACGGCTGCCCGCACGGACAGGTCCAGGCTCGCCCCCGGCTCCGAGGTGCCCACGCCCTCCGGGCCCGGCGGCCGCGGCCACCCGGCCACCTGGCGGCCGACGTCGAGCCTGGTGTCGACCAGCACCGCGACGTCGGCGTCCGCGTCCAGGGCGTTGCGGCGCACGTGCAGCGAGCCGCGCCGGGCGCTGACCCGCCAGTCGATCCGGCGCATCGCGTCACCAGGGCGGAACTCGCGGACGTCGAGGAGGTCGAGGCCCTCGCCGCCGCGCCGCGTGCGGTGCATGCCCACCACCCCGGTGGTGCGCGGCCGCAGGGGGGCGGGCGTACCGCGGTCGGCGGCCGGCAGCACCCGCACGGTGCGGTGCGGACCGGTCAGCGGATCAGCCAGCACCAGGGCGTCGGCACCGACCAGCCGCAGGTCGGGACGGGCGACCAGGACCGAGCCCCACAGCGGCAGCGAGAGGACGACGCCGAGTCGGCGGGTCACCGGGCGGGTGCCGGTGGCACCGCGGACCACCCCGACCGTGCCGAACGGCAGCGACCCCTGGGACGGCAGCCGCAGCACCGCGGCCTGCGTCCCGGGCGGGACGGTGGCCTCGATCTCGACCGCGACCTGCTCCCCCTGCCCCACCTGCGCGGGAGCACGGACCGCGACCCCGGCCGCGCTGTCGGCGGAGCCTGCGGCCGACCGGGGCGCCGCGCCCAGCAGCTGGGCAGCCAGGGCGAGCGCCGTGCCCACGACCAGGGGGGCCGCGAGCAGCACGACGTCGGCCCGTCCCGTCGCCACCCCCAGGGTGGGCAGGAGCAGGCAGAGCAGCGCCGCGCGGCGTGCCGCCCTCGACCCGGTCCAGCGGGGCTCGTGCACGTCAGGGCTTCCGGTCCGTCGGGGTGGTGGAGGCGTCGGCGTCGCGCCGGGTCGAGGGGGTGGGGACGCGCCCGAGCAGGTCGGTGACGACGTCGACGGCCCGCAGGCCGGTGGACCAGGTCTCCGGCGCGAGGGTCAGCCGGTGGGCCAGGACGGCCACCGCACAGGCCTTCACGTCCTCGGGGACGACCACGTCGCGGCCGTCGAGCACCGCCAGCGCCCGCGCGACCAGGACCAGGGCCAGCGACCCGCGGGGCGAGGCGCCGACCTCGACCTGCGCGTGGTCGCGGGTGGCGCGGGTGAGGGCCACGGCGTACGCCACGACGTCGGGGTCGACGTCCACGAGCTCGACCCCTGCCTGCAGCCGGGCCAGGCCGGCGGCGTCGACCACCGGTGCGAGCGAGGTCGCCTCCTGGCGCCGGGCCAGCCGTCGGCCGACGACGTCCCGCTCGCCGTCCGCGGTCGG
>JBBQSN010000132.1:0-9849 GCA_038213835.1 Actinomycetales bacterium | reverse complement strand
GTCCGCGCCGCGGACGCGCTGGACGTCGCCCGTCGTGCCGATGACGACGGAGGCGAACGCACGCGCTGAGCCGGCGTCCGGACCGCCCTACGCTGGGCGCGTGCTCATCGACCTCCACACCCACTCCACGGTGTCGGACGGCACCCAGCCGCCCGCCGAGGTCGTGGCCTCGGCCGCGCAGGCGGGGGTCGACGTCCTCGGGCTGACCGACCACGACAGCACCGCCGGCTGGGCCGACGCGGCCGCGGCAGCCGTCGAGCACGGGGTGGCGCTGGTGCGTGGTGTGGAGATCTCGTGCGCCCGCTGGGGTACGAGCGTGCACCTGCTCGGTTACCTTCTCGACCCGCTGTCGGCCCCCCTGCTGGCGCAGATGGAGCTGTCACGGTCCTCGCGGGAGAGCCGGGCCCGGCGGATGACCGAGCGGCTCGGTCGCGACTACCCGATCACCTGGGACGACGTGCTCGCGCAGGTCTCCCGGGGCACCACGATCGGTCGTCCGCACCTGGCCGACGCCCTGGTGGCCGCCGGTTCCTTCCGCGACCGCGACGCCGCCTTCGCCACCGCGCTGCACCGCTCGTCGGAGTACCACGTGGCGCACTACGCCCCCGATCCGGCCGACGCCGTCCGGCTCGTGCTCGAGGCCGGCGGGGTGCCCGTCCTGGCGCACCCGTTCGCCCACGTCCGCGGGCGGGTGCTCGACGACGAGACGATCGAGGAGCTGGTCGAGGCCGGGCTCGCAGGCCTCGAGGTCGAGCACCGCGACCATGACGACGACGCCCGTCGTCGGCTGCGTGAGATCGCCTTGCAACACGACCTCGTCACGACCGGGTCGAGCGACTACCACGGCACCGGCAAGCTGAACCGGTTGGGGGAGAACGCGACCGACCCCGAGCAGCTCCAACGCATCGAGGCCGCAGGGACTCTCGAGGTGGTGCTGCCGTGAACGGCGACCGTCGAAGGGTCAGCCGCCCGGTGTCCCGAGCTCGAACCAGACCCGCTTGCCCCCGCTGGGGACCGGACGCCAGCCCCAGGCGTCCGACAGCACCTCGACGAGCTGCAGCCCACGGCCGTCCTCGTCGTCGTCGGCGGTCTCCCGGACGCTGACGGCGTGGTCGGTGGGGTCCTGCACCTCGACCCGCAGGACGGTCGCCTGCAGCAGCCCCGCCGAGAGCCGCACCGGGGCGCCGCCGTGCCGGATCGCGTTCGTGACCAGCTCGCTGGTGAGCAGCACCGCGACGTCGACGCCCTCGCCGGACCAGCCCCAGCCGCCGAGGGCGCGCGCCAGCGCCCTGCGGGCACGACCGACCTCGCGGGGGCCTGACCCGAGCTCGGCGATCAGCTCCACGCGGGCGATTGTTCCACCCGGGGCCGCCGTCCGGGTGACGGGGGCAGCCCCGAGAGCCACCCGGACGGGTGCCTGCGGCGTTCGCGGCCGCACAGGGCATGATGCTCGGGTGACCCGGGTCCTGGCCGTCGCCAACCAGAAGGGCGGTGTGGCGAAGACCACCACCGTGGCGTCCCTCGGCGCGGCCGTCGCCGAGCACGGCCACCGGGTGCTGCTGGTGGACCTGGACGCCCAGGCCTGCCTCACCTTCAGCCTCGGGATCGACCCGGACGCGGTCGAGGCCGGCATGCACGAGGTGCTGCTCGGCACCCTCGCCGCCGCCGAGGTCCTGCTCGAGGTCGGCGACGGCGTGGACCTGCTGCCCGCGACCATCGACCTGGCCGGCACCGAGTCCCAGCTGCTCGCCCGGCCCGGCCGCGAGTACGTGCTGCGCACCGCGCTGCAGTCAGTGGCCGACCGCTACGACGTCGTGATGCTCGACTGCTCGCCCTCGCTCGGGGTGCTCACCCTCGCCGCGCTCACCGCGGCCGACGAGGTCCTGGTGCCGCTGCAGTGCGAGATGCTCAGCCACCGCGGGGTCGGTCAGCTGCTCGACACGGTCGCCGACGTCCAGCGGATCCTCAACCCCGGCCTCGTCGTGCGCGGCATCCTGCCCACGCTGTACGACGCCCGCACCCTGCACTCGCGCGCCGTGCTCGCCGACGTCGGCGAGCGCTACGGCGTGCCCGTGCTGGGGCCGCCGATCCCGAAGTCGGTGCGGTTCGCCGAGGCCCCGGCCGTGGGGCGGTCGATCCTGCAGACCGCCCGCACGTCCAAGGGCGCCCGGGCCTATCGGGACGTCGCGGACTCGCTGCTGACCGAGTGGGACCTCGCGCTGCGCCCCTGACCTCGTCCAGATGGTTCAGTCGGCCGCGGTGGCGGATCCGCCGGAGCCGGCGGAGCGACGGCGACGGCGACGGCGCGGACGCCCGCCCTCGCCACCCTCGGCAGCTGAACCGGCCTCGGCACCGCCGGCCGCGGGGACCGACGCCGCCGCGGGGGCCGAGCCGGCCTCGACCGGCTCGCCGCCGTGCGTGCGCCGCCGGTTCCGGGTGCGCTTGGGCCGGTCGCCGTCGTGGCCGTCGCCCTCGCGTGGGCCGCGGCCGCCGTCACGGCCACTCTCGCGACGACCGCCGTCACGGCCACCACCGTCGCGAGCACCACGACCGCCACCGGCGCCGGCGCCACCTCGGGGCTCGCGGCCCTTGCCGCCGGTCTCGCCGAGGTCCTCGAGCACCTCGGCGTCCAGCCCGGCGCGGGTGCGCCTGCTGCGCGGCAGGCGTCCCGTGGTGCCCTCGGGGATCGACAGGTCGGCGTACAGGTGCGGGGAGGTCGAGTAGGTCTCGACCGGATCGGCCTTGCCCAGGTCGTGCGCCTTGCTGATCAGGCCCCAGCGCGGCACGTCGTCCCAGTCGACGAACGTGACGGCGACGCCGTTCTTGCCGGCGCGACCGGTGCGCCCGATCCGGTGGACGTAGATCTTCTCGTCCTCGGGGCACTGGTAGTTCACGACGTGGGTGACGTCGTCGACGTCGATGCCGCGCGCGGCGACGTCGGTGGCGACCAGGACGTCGACCTTGCCGTTGCGGAAGGCGCGCAGCGCCTGCTCGCGGGCGCCCTGGCCGAGGTCGCCGTGGATGGCGCCGGCCGCGAAGCCGCGGTCGATCAGGTCGTCAGCCACCTTGGCGGCGGTGCGCTTGGTGCGGGTGAAGACGATCGACAGCCCGCGTCCCTCGGCCTGCAGGATGCGCGCGAGCACTTCGACCTTGTCCATCGCGTGGGCGCGGTAGACGTGCTGGGTGATCGCCTTGACGATCGCCCCGGCGTCGTCCGGCTCGGAGGCCCGGATGTGGGTGGGCTGGGTCATGTAGCGCCGCGCCAGGGCTACGACGGCGCCCGGCATGGTGGCCGAGAACAGCATCGTGTGGCGGCCGGCGGGGGTCATCGACAGCAGCCGCTCGACGTCGGGCAGGAAGCCGAGGTCGAGCATCTCGTCGGCCTCGTCGAGCACGACAGTGCGGGCGTGGCCGAGCTGCAGGTGCCCTTGCTGGGCCAGGTCGAGCAGCCGACCGGGAGTGCCGACGACGACCTCCACGCCGCGACGCAGCGCCTCGACCTGCGGCTCGTAGGCCCGGCCGCCGTAGACGGTGAGAACGCGCGCTGAGCGCTTGGAGCTGGCGCGGTCGAGGTCGCCGGCCACCTGCACCGCGAGCTCGCGGGTGGGGACGACGACCAGGGCCTGCGGCCTGCCGGGCTCGGCCAGCTCGGCCCAGCCGTCCTCGTCCGGGCCGCGGACGGCCATCAGGGCGGGGATGCCGAAGCCGAGGGTCTTGCCGGTGCCGGTCTTGGCCTGGCCGATGATGTCGTGCGCCTGGAGCGCGACCGGGAGGGTCATCGCCTGGATCGGGAACGGGTGCACGATCCCGGCCTCGGCCAGGGCCTCGACGATGCTGGCCTCGACGCCGAAGTCGGCGAAGGTCTTGTCAGGGGCCACGGGCTCGACGTCGGCGACGTCGATGGTCTGGATCGCGGCGGTGGCCTCGGCGATCTCCTCGGCGGTGGGCTCGAGGGAGGAACGGGCGGAGTCAGAGAAGGGCAACGCATACCTCGTCGGTATCTGGCGGGGCCTCACGCGTCCTCGTCCGGTGACCTGCTGGCTGGGACGAGAGCGGGCCGCTCCGCATCGGTCGGTAGCCGGACGCTTCCACGACCGGTCACACCGTTGAACGACCCCAGTGTAGCCGTGCGAGGTGCAGGCGTGCGACGCGCGCGCCACGGCCCTGCGGATGCACGGCGCAGGATCAGTAGGGTGCCGAGGTGACCGTCCCCGCCGACCATCCCGCCGCCGACCCGTCCGTCACCGACCTGCTCGGGGTGCTCGCGTACGGGGCGCTGATCGCCTTCGTCCGGGTGGCCGAGGACGCCGAGCTGGCCCCCACCGTCAGCGACAAGGCGCGGCTCGGGCGCATCGCGGTCAAGGAGTTCGACCACTTCGAGACCCTCGTGGCCCGGCTGAAGGAGATCGGCGCCGACCCCGAGCAGGCGATGTCGCCGTTCACGCACGCCGTCGACGCCTTCCACGCGCGCACCACCCCGTCCGACTGGCTCGAGGGCCTGGTCAAGGCCTACGTGGGCGAGGGCATCGCCACCGACTTCTACCGGGAGGTCGCGCGGTTCGTGGACGCAGGCACTCGCGACCTCGTGCACGAGGTGCTGGAGGACACCGGCCACGCCGACTTCGTCGAGCGCGCCGTCACGACCGCCATCGAGCGCGACCCGCGGGTCGCCGGCCGGCTGGCGCTGTGGGGCCGACGACTGGTGGGCGAGGCGCTGAGCCAGGCCCAGCGGGTGGCCGCCGACCGCGACGCCCTGGCCGACCTGCTGGTCAGCGGCGACGCCGGCGGAGGCGCCGACCTGCTCGAGATCGGCCGGATGTTCAGCCGGCTCACCGAGGCGCACACCGCGCGGATGGCACGGCTCGGGCTCACCGCCTGAGTCATCGCCGTGGACGTCGTCGTCGCAGCGGGTCCGGGCCTGCGCGGCGGACTGGTGGTCCCCGCCGCCGATCTGGTCGAGCGCTTCTCCCGGTCGTCCGGGCCCGGCGGGCAGTCGGTGAACACCACCGACACCCGGGTCGAGGTCGAGTACGACCTGCGGACCGCGACCTCGCTCACCGACACCCAGCGCCGCCGTGCCCTGAGCCGGTGGCCGCAGGGCGTGCTGGTGGTCGTGGCGTCCGAGCACCGCTCGCAGCACCGCAACCGGGTGGCCGCCCGCGAGCGCTTGGCCGGGCTGCTGCGCGAGGCGCTCGCCCCGCCGCCGCCGGCCCGCCGTGCGACGCGACCGACCCGCGGCTCGAAGGAGCGCCGGCTGCGGGCGAAGAAGGAGCGCGGTGAGACCAAGCGGCTCCGGGGCTCGACCGACGACTGACCCGCGCCGTGCCGGGACACGAGAACGGCCGCAGCCCACGGGCTGCAGCCGTTCTCGGTCCGCTCTGGTGGTGCTCGGTGCCGGGTGTCAGCGCACCGAGCGCCGGCCGGCCATGCCGGCGTAGGCGGCGACCAGGACGGCCGCGACGACGATCGAGATCAGCCAGCGGATGACGTCGAAGCCGCCCGTGGAGCTCTCGATGGCGAAGCCGTCACCGTTGATGAGGCCCCACAGGAAGTAGCCGACCAGCGCACCGACGACGCCGAGCACGATCGTCATGACGATGCTGATGTTCTGCTTGCCGGGGAGCACCAGGCGTGCCAGGGCCCCGATGACCGCCCCGAAGATGATGGTGCCGATGATGGTGCCCATTGCTCATCCCTTCTCGAGGGTTCGATGCCCTCTCGGGCGAAGGACCTCGAGCGGTCGCCGAGGTCCGCCGAGTACAGTGCCACTCCCTCGCCGTGCGCGCACCTCGGCAGGCGGACGGTGCCGGGAGCGCGGGGGCTCAGGAGCCGAAGCCCACCTTGCGGGACTCCTCGACACCGATCTCGACGTAGGCGATGGACGCCGACGGGACGACGAGCACCCGACCCTTGTCGTCGACCAGCTCGAGGGTGGGGGAGCCGCCGATCGCGGCGGCCACGGCGGCCTGGACCTCCTCGGCGGACTGGGTGGACTCCAGCACCAGCTCACGGGTCACGTGCTGGACCCCGATCTTGACCTCCACGGCACTTCCTTCCGGTGGTTCGCTCGTCCTGCTCGTCGGTTCGACGTCTGTGCGGGGTGCGGATGACCCCGCCCCCGGTGCAACGGGCCGGTCAGCCCGGCTGTTCCGAGTCCCGCTCCGGGTCCAGCTGGCCGGTGCGCGGGAACGCCCCGATGCCGCGCCAGCCGAGCTGGGCGATGAGGGCGGCGGCCTGCTCGCGGGGGATCCGGCGATCGCCCTGCAGCCACGCGCGGGCGCTGACCTGCGCCATGCCGGTGAGGGCCCTTCCCAGCAGCTCGGCCTGCTCACGGGCCAGGCCGGCGTCCTCGGTGATGATGTCGGCGATCGCGGCCGAGACGGTGCGCTCGACCAGGTCGACCCGGTCGCGGACCAGGCGGTCGTTGGTGAGGTCGGACTCGAACACCAGCCGGAACGCGGCGTCGTCGCGGTCGACGAACTCGTAGTACGCGTTGATCGCGGCGGCGACGCGGTCCTTGTTGTCGGTGTGGGACTGCATCGCCTGCCGGACGCTCTGCACCAGCTCGCCGTTGTGGAGGTCGAGGATGGCGAGGTACAGCTCGAGCTTGCCCGGGAAGTGCTGGTACAGCACGGGCTTGCTGACGCCCGCGCGCTCGGCGATGTCGTCCATCGCGGCGGCGTGGTAGCCGTTCTCGACGAAGACCTCCTGCGCGGCGAGCAGCAGCTGGGCGCGTCGGGCGCTGCGCGGGAGCCGCGCGCTGCGGGCGCGGGTGTCCTGCGTGCTCTGCTGGGCCGGCATGGTCCTCCTTGGGGCTGGTGCGAACCATACCGACCGGTAGCCCGCTCACTGCACGTCGGCCGCACGTCGGCCGCACCGAGGGCGCGCGGCGGTGCCCGGTCCGCAGGGCCGGCCGTGCCATGCTCGGGGCGTGAGGGCTCGCCGACGTTCTGCCGTGCTGGCCACGACGGTCCTGCTGGTCACGGCGGTGGCGCTGGCCGGTTGCGGCGGTCCCCCGGCCCCGGACGGCACCTCCTCCGCAGGCACCGCCGAGGCCACCGGGCCGGTCGGTGACGGAGCGACCCCCGCGGCCCCGTCGTCGGGCCCGTCGTCCGCCCGCCCGTCGTCCGCCCCGCCGCCGGAGCCCGCCACGTCGTCGGTCGCGGCGCCCGTCACGACCCCCGAGGAGCCCACGCCCGACGAGCTGGCCGGGCTGCTCTCGCACGAGGTGCCCGAGTCCGGCGACGGCGAGCTGGTGGTCGTCCCCGGCGGCGAGCCCGCTCCCGGCCCGGGCACCGACCAGGTGGACGTGGCCTTGGCGGTCGAGGGCGGGGTCCCGGCCGACGGCACGGCCTTCGCGGCGTTCGTGATGTCCACCCTCAACGATCCCCGAAGCTGGCCGCACGAGGGCTACACCTTCGCCCGCACCGACGACTCCGAGGCCGCCGACGTCACGGTCGTGCTCGCCAGCCCGGCCACCACCGACCGGCTGTGCAAGCCCCTGGTCACCTACGGGAAGCTCTCCTGCCGCAACGGCAACAAGGCGGTCCTCACCTTCTTCCGCTGGGAGGGCGGCATCCCGGAGTACTCCGACGACCTCACCGCCTACCGGCGGTACCTGGTGAACCACGAGGTCGGCCACTTCCTCGGCAACGGCCACGTGTCGTGCCCGGCCGCGGGCGCCCTGGCGCCGGTGATGATGCAGCAGACCAAGGGCCTGGCGGGCTGCGGACGGAACTCCTGGCCCTACCCGTGATCGGGGTGGTCGAGCCGTGAGGATCCCCAGCGAGCTGGCCGAGGACGTCCTGGACCTGGTCCGGCTGATCCCGCGCGGTCGGGTGCTCACCTACGGCGACGTCGCCGAGCTGGTCGGCCGCGGCGGACCGCGGGGCGTCGGATCGGTGATGGCGCGCTACGGCAGCGACGTCCCGTGGTGGCGCGTGCTGCGGGCCGGAGGGCTGCCGCCGCAGGGCCTGGAGGAGAAGGCGTTGCGGCGCTACCGGGCCGAGCGAACCCCCCTGCGTCCGGACGGCCTGCGGGTCGACCTTGATCGCGCCCGCTGGGACGGCCCCGACCGCTGACCGCGGTTGTCGGGGTGCTGTGGTGGGATCGGGACGTGCCCCCCACCGCGACCACCGCCGCCAACGGGGGCGTCCGGCTGGTCCGTCGACCGGCACCCTCGCCGCAGGCGCCGCCGCTCGATCCCGTCCAGCTCGAGGTGGTCGGGCGGGCGCCGGGTTCCGGCCCGTTGGTCCTGGTCGGCGCCCCGGGCACGGGCAAGACCACGACGCTGGTCGAGGCCGTGGTCGCCCGGGTCGTGCACCACGGGCTGTCCCCGTCGAACGTGCTGGTCCTGGCCCCCACGCGGGTGGCCGCCGGCCTGCTGCGCGAGCGGGTCACGGCCCGCCTCGCCGCGCACGGCCCGGTGTCCGTCGGCGAGCCGCTGGCGCGCACGCCGGCCTCGTACGCCTTCGGCCTGATCCGCCGCAGCGCCGTCCTCTCCGGCCGGCCGAGCCCGCGGTTGATCTCCGGTCCGGAGCAGGACGCCATCCTGCGCGACCTCCTCGAGGGGCACCGGGCCGGCGACGTCTCGGGTCCGCGGTGGCCGAAGCACGTCCGGCCTGCGTTGCAGCTCAGCGGATTCCGGGCCGAGCTGCGCGAGCTGCTGATGCGTGCCATGGAGCGCGGCCTCCTCCCGGCCGACCTCGCCGCGCTGGGGCGCGAACGCGGCCGGCCGGAGTGGGTCGCGTCCGCCGCGCTGCTGCGCGAGTACCTCCAGGTGACCGCGCTGCAGTCGCCCGGTGCGTTCGACCCGGCCGGCATCGTCGACGAGGCGGTCGGGCAGCTGGCCGACGACCCCGCGCTGCTGGCCGAGGAACGCGGCCGGTGGCGGCTGGTGGCGGTCGACGACCACCACGAGTCGGTCGAGGCCACCTCCCGCCTGCTCGACCAGCTCTGCGGCCGCGGCGCCGACCTCCTGCTCGCGGGCGACCCCGACAGCACCACGGGGGCCTTCCGCGGTGCCGACCCAGCCCTGCTCGCGCGTGCCTCCGAGCGGCACCGCACCGCCGGCGGTTCTCCCGCGCGGGTCGTGGTCCTGCCCACGCGTTGGCGCCACGGTGACACGATGACCTCTGTGTCGCAGCGGGTCTCGGCGTCGATCGGCGGCACCGGCGCCGAGGTCGTCGCGCGTCGTGGTGCGCGTCCCGGTCACGAGCGCGACCTCGCGCCGAGGGTCGCGGTGCTCGGCTCGCAGTCGTCCCAGGCGGCCTACGTGGCCGGCCTGCTGCGGCGGGCGCACGTCACCGAGGGGCTGGCGTGGGGGGAGATGGCGGTCCTGGTGCGCAGCGCCGGCCGCACCGGCGTGCTGCGCCGGGCGCTCGCCGCGGCCGGTGTCCCCGTGGGGGTCGCACCGGCCGAGGTACCCGTGCGCGACGAGGCCGCGGTGCGACCGCTGCTGCGGGCGCTGCACGTCTGCCTCGAGCCCGCCGCGCTCGACCCGCCCACGGCGGTGGAGCTGCTGCTCTCGCCGCTCGGTGGCGCCGACGCGCTCGAGGTGCGCCGGCTGCGGCAGCGGCTGCTCGCCGAGGAGCGGGCGACCGGTGGTCTCCGGGCGAGCGACGCCCTGCTGGTCGAGGCGTTGCTCGACCCCACCGAGGGCGTCCCCGGCCGTGAGGGGGACACCGCCCTGCGCCGCCTCGCGGCCGTGCTGGCCGCCGGCCGCCGGGTGGCCGAGGAGGGGCCGAGCGCCGAGGAGCTGCTGTGGGCGGTCTGGTCGGCCTCCGGCCTGGCCGAGCGCTGGCGTCGCCGGGCGCTCGCCGGCGGCCGCGGCGGTCGGCGGGCGGACCG
>JBBQSN010000131.1:0-9852 GCA_038213835.1 Actinomycetales bacterium | reverse complement strand
GGCGTGGTAGGAGTGCCAGGACCGGTGGTAGGCGCCCTGGCCTCGCAGCAGCTCCTCGTGCCTGCCCGACTCCACCACCTTCCCGTCGTCCAGGACGAGGATCTGGTCGGCGCCGGCGATGGTGCTCAACCGGTGGGCGACGACCAGCAGCGTGCGACCGCCGACCAGGTTCGACAGGGCGTCCTGGATCGCGGCCTCGGACTCCGGGTCGGCGAAGGCGGTCGCCTCGTCCAGGACGACGACGGGGGTGTCGGCCAGCAGGGCCCGGGCGATGCTCACCCGTTGGGCCTCGCCGCCGGACAGCAGCGCGTCCTCACCGACGACGGAGCCGTAGCCCCGGGGCAGGGCGGCCACGACCTCGTGGACCTGCGCCGCGCGCGCGGCGGCCTCGACCTCGGCGTCCGTCGCCTCGGGGCGGGCGAGCGCGATGTTGTCGCGGACCGAGGTGCGCAGCAGCCGGACGTCCTGGAAGACGAACGTCACCAGCCGGTACAGCTGCTCCTCGCCCAGGTCCCGCAGGTCCACCCCACCGATGCTGATGCTGCCGTCGAGGACGTCGTCGAAGCGGGCGACGAGCCGGGCGAGCGTGGACTTGCCGGAGCCGGACGCCCCGACCAGGGCGGTGACGCTGCCCGGGGGCAGCTCGAAGGACACGCCGTCGACCGCCAGGCTGCGCCCGCCGTCGTAGGAGTACCGGACGTCATGGACCCGGACGTGGGTGTCCGCGACGAACTGCGGGGACGCCGGTCGGGACAGGGGCTCCACGGTCAGCACCTCGTTGATGCGCCTGGCGGCCTCCGTGGCCGCGCGCAGTCTGGTCGCGGCGTAGCCCAAGGAGAGCACGGGAGCGCTCAGACCCAGGCCGAGCAGCACGAAAGGCAGCAGGTCTACCGCCAGCATCACACCGGTGACGATGAGCCCCGTCCCGGCGGTGAGGACCCACAGGAGCACGGCCACCGGTGACAGGAACAGCTCCATGACCCCGGTGGCCTTGGAGATCTGCCCGACCCAGCTACGGAAGTCTGTCGCGAACTGCTCAGCAGCTTCGGCGAAGCGGCGATGCGCCCGACCCACCTGCCCGAAGGTCTTGACCACTGCGATGCCCTGCGCGAACTCCACCGAGGCGCCGCTCAGCCGGGCCATCGACTCGTCGTAGTCGCGCATGATCTTTGGGTAGCCCGACATCGCCCGGGCGTAGGCGGCGAGGCCTGCGGCGAGCGGGACGAGGGTGAGTAGGGCCATCCGCCAGTCCACCCAGAACAGGTAGCCCAATGACACCAGCGGGACCGCGACGGCCGTGGCCATGTCGGTGAAGGTGTGCCCCACCAGGTGGTGGATCGCCGCCACGTCAGGCCCGGCCGCCTTGCGGACCCTGCCGGATCCGGTCTCGTCGAACCAGCCCAGCGGCAACCGGCCCAGGTGGGCGGCCAGACGTCGTCGGATGTCCAGGGCGAGGTCGATGTCGGCCAGGTGGGTGATGGCCGACGCCACGAGCAGCAGGACCAGGCGTGCCATCAGTGCGCCCACAGCCACCCACGCCACGAGCCACGCACGCTCGGAGTCACCCCCGTCCGCGGACAGCAGCACCCGCCCGAGCTCCGCCACGGCGACGAACGGAACGACCCCGGCCACCGCGCCCGACGTCTGCAGCGCCACGGCGAGGGCCAGCCTGGCCCTGACGGGGCGAAGCAGGCTGCCCAGCCCGGGCGGTCCTGAGCGTGCCTGCATCTGGCCGCTCTGCTGTTCGGCGGTGGTCACGGCTATCACGGGGCCTCCTGCGTATGGTGTACGCGTAAGGCTGACCTAAATCGGGAATGGATGTCAACAAGCGAGGTGGCGGGCGTGACGGGGCACGTGGTGCGAGGATGACGGCGGTGTGCACGAGCAACAGGGCGACGGCGGGCGGTCGAGGCCGGCGCGGGCTCAGCCGCGAGGTGGTGGTGACCGCCGCCATCCAGATCGCCCGTCGGGACGGCATCGACGCGCTCAGCATGAGGCGGTTGGCCGACGAGCTCGACTCGGCGCCGATGTCGCTGTACCGGCACGTCTCCGACCGGGAGGCGTTGCTGCTGGCCATGCTCGACGACGTGGCCACAGCGCTGGTGCTGCCCCCGGTCCACCCTGATCCGACGTCAGAGCTGTCGGTCGTGCTGCGGGCCATCCACACCGTGCTTCGCAACGAGCCCTGGCTGGTGCACCTGCTCGTCGTCGAGGGGATGGCGAGCCCGGCGATCATGCCCGCCGTCGAACGGATCTTCGCCGCGCTGAGCCGTGCCGGCGTGCCGGACGAGGACATCCCCGCCATGTACTCCCTGCTGTGGCACTACACGGAGGGAGAGGCGATGGCCGCACACCACGACCGCCCGGACACCCTCGCCCGACGCATGTTCACCGCCGCCGTCCGGGAGGCCCCCGAGTCGTTCCCCGTGGTGCTGCGGGTGTCCTCGCAATCCGCCAGGGACTCCTCGCTCGACCACTTCCAGACCAACCTCGCGGTGCTGGTTCGCGGAGTGCTGCCTCGATCCACCGGCGGTGACCTCGAGTGATGAGCGATCGAGACGTTCACCGGAGCGACCCGTGCCAAGGGGAGATCGATCGCCAGGGCCTCGGCGGGTGAGGAGGTCTGGGGAACCCGTCACGCCGCGTCGAGCCGGCCGCCATGGCGCAGTGGCGAGAACCAGGACAGGACAGCGCTGGTCGCGACACCCAGGGTCATGACGAGGTAGGCCGTCCGCACGTCCGCGACCTGGGCGACCGCCCCACCGACGAGGGCGCCCACCGGCGTACCACCCCAGGCGATCATCCGGGCCGTGGTGTTGACCCGGCTCTGCAGTCCGTCGGGTGTCAGGCGCTGGCGCGTGGTGATGCCGTTGAGGATCGCGACGACGGCGGCGGTCGACCACGCGAACAGCAGGCACGACGCCGCCACCAGCCCTGGTACCAGGGCGAGCGCGACCAGCAGCGCGGTGTTGACCGTGTAGGCCCCGATGGTGATCCAGCCGACCGGGAGCCGCCTGGTGAGCCATGGCAGAGCGAGCGAGGCGAGGAGCCCTCCCGCAGCGACGGCGACGAACAGCAGGGCGACCCGTCCGTCGTCGGACCGGAGTCCGATCCCGTCGATGGCGAAGACCACGAGGAGTCCCGAGACCGCACCGCCGGTCACCGACTGACCGAACCCGAACAGCGACAGGGCACGGACAAGGGGTTGGTCCCACAGGAACGCCAGTCCCTCTCGGATGTCGCTCACGGTCCGACCCAGCAGCCCCGGCCCCGGTCCGTCTGTCTCGCCGGAAGGCCCCACCCCGGGTCCTGACGGCCGCTCGAACTGCAGGCTGCCCGGGACCAGTGCGATCAGCACACCCGCCACCAGGTAGGCGATCGCGTCGGCCCCGAGTGCGTACGCCGGCCCCACGGTGGCGACGAGCAGGCCTCCCACCGCCGGGAAGGAGACGTCGACCACGCTGGTCGTGGTGAAGTAGATGCTGTTGGCCGACACCAGCCGGTGGCGACCCACCAAGGCCGGCAACGCGCCGAAGCTGGCGGCGTCGAACCAGACGAAGGCGGTGTGCAGCACGCCTGCGACCACCAGCACGTGCGCGACGGTCAGCACGTCGAGAGCGGTCGCGACGGGGATGCTCGCGAGAGCGACCCCGGCGGTGGCCTGGCAGGCGAGCATCAGGCGGCGGCGGTCGACCCAGTCGGCTAGGGCACCCGCCAACAGGCCGAACAGCAGGTACGGCACGACCTCGATCGCGGCGACCGTGGACGTGAGGAACGCCGACCCGGTCAGCTGGAAGACGAGCAGGGGCAACGCGACGGACGTCACCGCGTAACCGGCGACCGCGACGGACCGCGCCGACAGGAACAGCCGGAAGGATCGGTCCCGCCACAGGCTCGCCGCTGCGGGTGCCGGAACCGCTGATGCGCTCACGACCCGGTCACCGCGCTGCCCCCGTGTCATCTACGTGGTGCCGCGCCTGGTGGTTGTCGGCCGGCCGAGTGCGTTCTGCCGCAGTCGTGGTGACACGCGCAGCCGACAGGCCGTGGGGCGGGCTCGGGTCACTCGTTCACACCCGTGCTGTCAACAGCTCGGTCACGGGGGCGAAGCCCCGTGCGGACCAGAACTGCAGCGACAGAGGGTTGTCGATCACATGGTGCAGCACCGCGACATCGATCTGCGCCTCGTCCAGCCACAGCAGGGCCTCTTGGACCAGAGCGGCACCGACGCCCCGGCCGCGTGACCGCTCGGTGACGGCGGTCAGCCCCACATATCCGTAGCGAGCCGGGAAGGTGAACCGAGCCGAGGAGTCCGGCGGGGTGCTCAGCACCTCCACGTCGAGGCAGCCGACGACCGGGCCGGCCGCGTCGGTCTCGCAGGCCACCAGCTGCCTGGCTGCCTGCCCCGGTCGGGTCACCGCCTCCTGCGCGATCGCGCGGCTCGTCTCGCGGCGCTGGTCGGGACGCGTCCCGGTCGCGGTACGGAGTGCGTGGAAGGCATGCTCCTCCAGTGCAAGGTCGGTCAGTGCCTCGACGTCGCCTGGCGTCGCGGTGCGCACGACGACCCGGGCCGGTCCAGGACGCGAGGGCACCTTCGTCACAACCGAGACCACGGGAGCCGCGGCCATCATCACGTCGGGCACCAGGCCCAGGCTCCGCCAGACCGCTCCTGCCGCCCAGTCGCCCGAGCTGACCTGCACCGACACCCGGTCGATCTCGCGGCGGCGGGCCTCGGCCGTCACCTGCCCGAGCAGCATCGGGAATGCGGCGACGGCGTCGGCGGCGGTCGCCGCGCAGCACGTCGTGGCCGGAGCGGAGGCGAGAGTCGGCGGCATGTAGGTGCTTCGGGGGTCCTCCGGCCCGATGTGGTCGAACGACGCCGCAAGCACCGCGCGGACGCGACCGGCGTGCAGAGCGACCCAGGCGGCCTTCTCGCCGTCGGCCAGGTACGCAGACAGCGCTCCACGAGCGACCTGGGATGCTGGGATCGGTGCGTCCAGAGGCCAGGCAGCCGAGGAGCGGAGACGCTCGAGCCGACCCGAGACCAGCCCCGCCGCACCCGGCAGGTCCTGCTCTGTGAGTCGGCGGATGACGAGCCCGCTGGCATCGGCACCGCTCACGACCCCACCTGGTCAGGTCGTGGGGGGGTCCTCCAGCACCTCGGCCCCCTCGTTCGTGGTGCTGGGTCCTCCGGCCGACCGGCCCGGCTCGTCGGCCAGGCCGGCCAGGGACCACTGCGCGTCGACCAGGCGGGCGTAGGCCGGGCAGCCGATCATCAGGTCCGCGTGCCGGCCCTGTCCGACGACTCGGCCGTCCTCCAGGACGACCACCCGGTCCGCGGCCAGGATCGTCGACAGGCGGTGCGCCACGACGACGACCGTGCGGCCGGTCAGGGTGGTGTCCAGCGCCGCCTGGAGGGCCCGCTCGCCGATCGAGTCCAGCTGGGACACCGCCTCGTCGAGCAGCAGCACCGGTGCGTCCACGAGCAGCGCGCGAGCCAGTGCCACCCGCTGCCGCTCGCCACCCGACAGGCGCGCTCCCCGCTCGCCGACGACGGTGTCGTAGCCCTGCGCGAGCGAGCTGACGACGTCGGTCAGCTGCGCCGTCGCCACGGCTCTGTCGATCTCGGCGTCCGTCGCCTCCGGTCGTCCGAGCACGAGGTTCTCCCGCAGCGAGGTGTGGAACAGGAAGGTGTCCTGCGGGACGGCTGCCACGACCCGTCGCAGCGTGTCTTGCGGCAGGTCCCGGACGTCCGTGCCGTCCAGGCGGACGGTTCCGCGCTGCGGGTCCCAGTAGCGCAGCAGCAGGTGCGTCAACGTGGACTTCCCGGCGCCGGAGTGGCCGACCACGGCCACGGTCTCCGCCGGCCCGAAGGACAGGTCGACCCCGCGCAGGACCCACCCGCCCTGGTCCTCGTAGCGGAACCAGACGTCGTCGAGCTGCAGGACGGGACGGGGCCGCCGCACGTCGAGCGTGCCGGTGTCCGGGGTCGCCTCCGGTTCGGCCACGAGGTCGAAGACGCGGTCCGCGGCCGCCGTGGTGACACCGAGCTGACGCGTCGCGCCGAACAGGGTGGTGACCGGCGCCCCGACAGCCAGGCCGAGCGTGACAGCGACAGGGAGCCAGACCGGATCGAGGTCACCGGAGGCGATCCGTTGTGCGGCCACCGCCAGCACCGCCACGAGGCTGACCAGCCCACCCAGGGCGACCGTGGCCTGCTCCAGGCCGGCGCGTGCACCCTGGACGAGGTGCGCCCGGGCCAGGTCGCGCCCTGCCTGGACCAGCCGAGCCCGGTGCCGCCCGGTGGTGTCGAGCACGACGATCTCCCGCAGACCGGCGACGGCGTCCGCCGCCTCGTTCTGCACCTCGGCCACCCGCCGCTTGATCTCGGCCCCGTGCCGCTGGTTGGCCCGGCGGAGACCGAACGGCCCGGCGGCCAGCAGCAGCAGACCGGGCAGTGCGGCCAGTCCGACCCAGGGATCCACCAGGAGCAGGCAGAGCTCCACGACCGGGGTCAGGACCGCCGCCGCGACGACGTACAGCATCGTGTGGGCGTAGAACATCTCGATGCTCTCGGTGTCGGCCATGGCCCGGACCACGACGTCGCCGGACCGTCGTCCGACCAGGCGTGCCGGAGCCATCCGGACGAAGGCGCGGTAGACCCAGCCGCGCACCTGCGCGAGGACCTCGAACGCCAGGGCGTGCGAGACGTAGCCCTCCCACCACGCCGCCAGGCCGCGCAGCCCGACCAGCAGCAGCACCCCGGCCCCGATCGCCATCAGCTCGGTCCGGTCCGCACCCCCTGCGAGCGCGCGCCCGACGGCCCACGCTCCCAGGGCGGTCGCGGCGATCTGCAGACCCTGGTTGGCGATCGCCAGCAGGCACGAAACGACGAAGGCGCGGCGGTGCACACCGAGCACCGTGCTCATCGCGGCGAGTCCCCGTTGTCCGCCTCGCGCCACGGCCACCGGTCCGTCCTGCACGGCGTCGAGGTCTGCCAGGTGCACGCTCATCGTGCTCCCGCCCTCACGTGCTGGGCGGCCACCAGCCGGCTGAACGGGCCGTCGGCCGCCAACAGCTCGCGCACCGGCCCCTGCTCCACCACCCGGCCTGTGTCCAGGACGACCACGGCGTCGGCCCCCGCCACGGTGGACAGGCGGTGCGCGACCACGATCGTGGTGCGCCCGTTCCGGAGCCGGGCGAGAGCCTGCTGGATGAGCCTCTCGTTCTCCCCGTCGACGCTGGAGGTGGCCTCGTCCAGCAGCAGGACAGGAGCGTCGACGAGCAGGGCGCGGGCGATCGCCAGGCGCTGCCGCTCACCGCCCGACAGGCGCGCGCCTCGATCCCCCACCACGGTCGCGTAGCCATGGGGCAGTGCGAGGACGAACTCGTGGGCGTTCGCCGCCCGGGCGACGGCCTCGACCTGGTCGTCGGTGGCGTCCGGACGGCCGAGCCGGACGTTGTCCGCGACGCTGCCGTGGAAGAGGTAGACGTCCTGGGACACCACCGAGACGAGCGAGCGGGCACTGGCCAGGGTGAGGTCGCGCAGGTTCACCCCGCCGATCAGCACACGCCCGGAGTCAGGGTCCGCGAGCCTCATCACCAGGTTCGTGATCGTGGTCTTGCCGGCCCCGGATCGCCCCACCAGGCCGACGGTGGCACCGGCGGGGACCGTGAACGAGACGTCGCGCAGGGCCACCTGGTCGGTGCGGTCTGCCCCCCGCTGGTCGGGACCTGCTGAGTCCTGCCCGGGGCCGCGGCCGGCCTCTGTGACGGGGTAGCGGAACGAGACGTTCTCGAACCGCACCTCGGGGGCATCCTCGATGTCCAGGGTGGCAGGACCGTCCCGGACGCCCGGGGTCGCGGTCATGAGGGCGGTGAGGCCCGAGGCGGCACCGACGCCGTAGAAGCCTTCGTGCCAGTAGTTCTGCAGGTCCAGCAGGGGCCGGAAGCACTCGGCTGCGAGGACCAGCACGAGCAGGACTCCGGCTGAGGTGAGGTCCCCGGAGGAGTACCGCAGGGTGGCGACGACCACGGCGGCGGCGGTGCCGACACCGAAGGCGACCGTCACCAGGATGTACACGCTGAGGGAGGTGCGCAGGTTCCCGGTCTGTGCCCGGGCCAGCGCCTGGGCCTGCGCGACGACCTGGGTGCCGTAGCGGTCGCTGGCGCGGTAGAGCTTGAGCGTCGTCATTCCCTGCAGCGCCTCGAGGACCCGTCCGGCGAAGGCAGCGTACGCCTCCCAGAACTGTCTGCCCTTGCGCCCCAGGACCTTCTGCCACAGCGGGCGCACAGCAGGCACGACGGCCGCAGCGAGCCCGACGGTGGCCCCGACCACGGGGTCGACGACGAACAGCACGACCACCAGCGCAGCCGGGGCGAGGACGGACACGGCGGCCTGGGGTAGGTAGTAGCCGACGTAGGCCTGCAGCGCCTCCACCCCGTCGGCCACCGTCGCCTGCACCTCGCCCTGTCGGCGGCGTCCTACCCACATGGGCCCGAGCAGGACCAGCTGATCGAGCAGCTGCTCGCGGACCCGGGCCTTGACCCGTGCGGCCGTCCAGGCGTACGCGAGGTCACGGCAGGACAGCAGGGCTGCCCGCAGGATCCCGGCCGCCAGCGCGACGGCCGTCGGGGTGGAGGCTGCGCCCCAGTCCCCGCCGTCCAGGACCGCGGCCAGCGCCGCGGCGATCGCGAAGGCCTGTCCGACGGCGGCCGCCGTGGACGCCAGGGCGAGCGCGATGCCGAGCGCCGCCGGGCCGGGGGCGAGCAGGACGAGCCGGAACAGCCGGCGGTCGAGCATCATCGACGGCGGCCGAGTCCGACCAGGACGCTGGCGTCGAGGAATCCACCCAGGCGGTCGGCCCGGGTGAGCACGTCGTCCCGCACCTGGCCGATCTGTCCCGGCGCGAGTCCGTCGACCAGGGCCATGCCCGCGGACCCGTCGAGCAGGGCGACAGCCAGCCGGCCGTCCAGGGGGACCGACAACGGGACCCGGGTGACCTCGACGTCCTGCAGGCCGATTCCCAGGAGGTACTGCCGCAGGCCCTGCTCGGTCTGGACGCGCTCCGAGGGGTCGTGCCGACCCGGCGACTCGTCTCGGATGAGCAGCTCGGGACGGTGCAGCGCCGCCGCCTGGACCAGCAGTCGCATCAGCGGGTGCAGGGCGCCCTTGGCCCAGGTGGTGACGCAGACCCGCCCCCCCGGCCGTGCCCGCGAGACGAGATGCTGCCCACCGGAGTCCATGTCAGCGAAGAAGAAGACGCCGAGGACGCACGACACGAGGTCGAAGGCGGAGGGCTCTCCCGCGGTCGTCACGTCACCCTGGACCGACCTGAGCCAGATCAGACCCTCCTGCGCGGCCTTCTCGCGCACCCGGCGGACCAGGGCGTCCGACAGGTCCACGGCCAGGACGTCACCGCCGTCCCCCACCGCGCGGGCCGCAGGGACCGCGAAAGCGCCTGAGCCGCAGCAGGCGTCGAGCACCCGCTCTCCCGCCACGGGGCGGGCCACCCCAAGGCTTGCGTCCGACACCGGCGCCCACAACCGGTCGGCCCGTTCGAACGCCTCTGCGTCGCCGAACCAGCGCGCCACCGCCGACACCTCCGCCACGGCCCCTCCTCCGCTCCTGTGCTCGACCACCCCGGGACCTATGATAGTGATAACCATACTCACACTCGTGCACCAGGAGGCACCGTGCCCACCACCACCACATCCGCCCGGATCCGGCGGGCCCTTGCGCCCTCCCTCCTGGTCCTGGCGCTGGCCGCCTGCGCAGGGGACGCTGCCGACGACCCCAACGGCGACCCCGGGACCGGTGCGGCCGGGCAGGACGGTGCGGCGGTCGAGGTCACC
>JBBQSN010000130.1:0-9938 GCA_038213835.1 Actinomycetales bacterium | reverse complement strand
ATCTCCTCGACCTGGGTGGGGAAGACGTTCACGCCGCGCACGATCATCATGTCGTCGGTGCGGCCCGTGATCCTGTCCATCCGCCGCATCGACCGGGCCGTGCCGGGGAGCAGCCGAGTGAGATCGCTCGTCCGGTAGCGGATGACGGGCATGGCCTGCTTGGTGAGCGAGGTGAGGACCAGCTCGCCCGGCTCGCCGTCGGGGAGTGCCTCCTCGGTGATCGGGTCGATCACCTCGGGGTAGAAGTGGTCCTCCCACACGTGCAGGCCGTCCTTGGTCTCGACGCACTCGTTCGCGACGCCCGGCCCCATCACCTCGGACAACCCGTAGACGTCCACCGCGTGCATGTCGAGGCGGCGCTCGATCTCGCCCCGCATCTCCTCCGTCCACGGCTCCGCCCCGAAGACACCGACCTTGAGCGTCGTGGACGTGGGGTCGACGCCCTGCTTCACCATCTCGTCGACGATCGCGAGCATGTACGAGGGCGTCACCATGATGGCGTCGGCACCGAAGTCCTGGATCAGCGTGACCTGACGCTCGGTCATGCCGCCGGAGACCGGGACCACGGTGCACCCGAGGGCCTCGGCCCCGTAGTGCGCGCCGAGCCCGCCGGTGAACAGGCCGTACCCGTACGCGACGTGCACGACGTCGCCGGCGCGCACCCCCGAGGCCCGCAAGGACCGGGACATCACGTGCGCCCAGGTGCGGACGTCGTCGGCCGTGTACCCGACGACCGTGGCCTTGCCGGTCGTGCCGGACGAGGCGTGCACGCGCGAGACCTGCTGGCGCGGGACGGCGAACATGCCGAACGGGTAGTTGTCGCGCAGGTCCTGCTTGGTGGTGAACGGGAACCGCACGAGGTCCTCCAGGGACCGCACGTCGTCCGGGTGCGCGCCGGCCGCCTCGAACGATCGCCGGTAGTGCGGGACGTTGTCGTACGCGTGCCGCACCGACCACCGCAGCCGTTCCAGCTGGAGCGCGGTGATCTCATCACGCGAGGCGGTTTCGATCGGCTCGAGGTCGCCGGGGCGTGGGGACAGGTCGAGCACGGGCACCTCCGCCGTCGGGGTTCCCGCCATCCTGCCCCCGCTCAGGCCGTCGCGGCGAGCATCCTCCGGTCAGGGGTGCCGGCCCGCCCCACGGCAGTGATCGCGGCGTCCAGCCGGTCCATCGTGGTGGCGTCGACGCCCGGCAACGAGGCCACGTGCAGCCAGCCCGCCTCCACGACGTCATCCAGGGTGGTCAGCCCGTCCGCGTGCAGGGCGCGGCGCGCGGCGACCGGCAGCCGCGGCAGGCCCGTCGCCCGGCTGCGTCCGGGCCGGTCGTCGTCCCTGCTGTCCACGTCGGCCTCCTCGTCCTGGTCCCCGCCCGTCTCGGTCTCGGGGGTAGGACCCCCGACCCGCCCGGTTCTCATCGGTCGCTCCCGCCGCGGCCGTGCCGGCGGGATACTGCGAGGGTGCTGAGCGACCTGGGCCCCACGTGGGCCGCCACCGTGCTGCAGGTGCTGCGGACGGCGTACCCCTACGCCGCCCAGCACGTCTCGACCGGCCCGGCCGATGTCGGGGCCGCGCCCGAGGTGCTGCACCCGGCGTTCCACGGCAGCTTCGACTGGCACTCCTCCGCCCACATGCAGTGGTCAGCCGTCCAGCTGCTCGAGCGGGGCGTGGCCGGTGACGTCGCCGCCGAGCTCGCCGACGAGCTCGACACCCGGCTCGCCCCCGGCCCCTGTGCCGTCGAGGCCGACTACCTGCGTGCTCACCCCTCGTTCGAGCGCCCCTACGGGTGGGCCTGGGTGGCGATGCTGGCTGCCGCCGCGTCCGGGTCGGTGCACCCCGGGGCCGGGGCGTGGTCCGAGGCGACGGAGCCCCTCGCCGACGCCGTCGCCGACCTGGTGCTGGACTGGACGCAGAAGCTCAGCCACCCGGTGCGGCACGGGGTGCACTCGAACACCGCCTTCGCGCTGTCGCTGCTCCTGGTCGCGTTCACCGTCCTCGGGCGCGAGGACGTCGTCGCCGCGGTGCGCGAGCGATCGATCGCCTGGTTCGGCGACGACCGCGGCGCCGACGTCCGGTTCGAGCCCAGCGGCGAGGACTTTCTCTCGCCGACGCTCACCGAGGCCGACCTGATGCGACGGGTCCTGCCGCCCGAGGAGCTGGGCCGCTGGCTCGCCGGGTTCGTCCCGACGCTCGGTGAGGAGGGTGGCCGGCTGCTGGAGGTCCCCGTGGTCCGCGACCCCACCGACGGCCGGATGGGCCACCTGGTCGGCCTCGCGCTCTCCCGCGGCTGGCAGCTGCGCGCCCTGGCCCCCTACCTCGGCGAGCACGAGGAGCCAGCCCTGGCCGCCGCCGACGACCTGGTCGCCTCCGCCGTCCCGGCGGTCAGCGGCGAGGACTTCATGGCGACGCACTGGCTGGTCTCTTTCGCGCTGCTGGGCGAGCTGGGGGTCTGAGGGTGGGTGAGCGCACGACAGTCGGCCGGCCGCGACGGTACGACACCAACGAGCTGCTCGACGTCGCGGCGCGGGTGTTCACCGAGCGGGGCTACGACGGCACGTCGCTGGCTGACCTGGCCGCAGCGTCGGGGATGTCGAAGTCTTCGCTCTACACCCACGCCGAGAGCAAGGAGCACCTGCTGCGGCTCGTGCTCGACCGGGCCCTGGAGCCCCTGTTCGGTGTGCTCGACGAGCCGGAGTCGCTGCAGGGCAGGGCGATCGAGCGGCTCGAGCACGTGGTGCGACGAGAGGTCGAGGTGCTGGTCGAGCGATTGCCCTACGTGACCCTGCTGCTGCGCGTCAGGGGCAACACCGAGACCGAGCGGTGGGCGCTGGGCCGACGGCGCGAGTTCGACCGGGTGGTGGCGGGCCTGGTGGCGCGGGCAGCCGCAGAGGGAGACGTCCGCGCGGACGTCGACCCGTCCACCCTCGCCCGGCTGCTGTTCGGCACCGTGAACTCGTTGGTCGAGTGGTACCGGCCGGAGCGCCCCGGTGCCCTGTCGGCGTCCGGCCTGGCCGACGACGTCGTGCGGCTCACCTTCGAGGGACTGCGCGGGGAGGGCCGGTCCGCTTGACCGTGGCTCCCCACGCGGTAGAATTTACGAACGATCGTTCAGAAACTCTCGCGGTGGCGGGGGACCAGGAGGCCAGCGTGGACGGCAACGACTTCGGCGTGGACCCGACGCGACCGGTGACTACGGGCCCGCAGCCGGTGCCCGAGAACGAGGTGAGCCCTGAGCAGGCGGGCTTCGACGCCATCGTGGCCGCAGGGCAGATGGTCGAGCCGCGCGACTGGATGCCCGAGGGGTACCGCAAGACCCTGGTGCGCCAGATCGCCCAGCACGCCCACTCCGAGATCATCGGCATGCAGCCCGAGGGCAACTGGATCACGCGTGCGCCGTCGCTGCGGCGCAAGGCGATCCTGATGGCCAAGGTGCAGGACGAGGCGGGTCACGGGCTGTACCTCTACTCGGCTGCCGAGACCCTGGGCACCGAGCGCGCCGAGCTGCTCGACCTGCTGAACGCCGGCAGGCAGCGCTACTCCTCGATCTTCAACTACCCGACCCCGACCTGGGCCGACATGGGGGCGATCGGCTGGCTGGTCGACGGCGCGGCGATCGTCAACCAGGTGCCGATCTGCCGCTGCTCGTACGGTCCGTACGCCCGCGCGATGGTGCGGATCTGCAAGGAGGAGTCGTTCCACCAGCGGCAGGGCTTCGAGATCCTGCACACGCTCTCGCAGGGCACCCCCGCCCAGAAGGACATGGCGCAGGACGCCGTCGACCGCTGGTGGTGGCCGTCCCTGATGATGTTCGGCCCGCCCGACGACTCCTCACCCAACTCGGCGCAGTCGATGGCCTGGGGCATCAAGCGGTTCGGCAACGACGAGCTGCGGCAGCGGTTCATCGACATGACCGTCCCGCAGGCGCAGGTGCTCGGCCTGACCCTGCCCGACCCCGACCTGCGCTGGGACGCGGGCACCGAGCACTGGGTGCCGGGCCCGATCGACTGGGACGAGTTCTACGCCGTGCTCAAGGGCCGCGGCCCGTGCAACGAGCAGCGGCTCGAGCACCGCCGCAGCGCGCACGAGGAGGGTGCCTGGGTGCGCGAGGCAGCAGACGCTTACGCGCACAAGCAGTCCCGTCGCGTGTCGCAGGAGGCGGTTGCGTGACCCCGACCGACGACCAGGACCGTCCCGAGGTGCGCGCCGAGGGCGGGCACGGCGCCGTCCCGATCGAGGGCGTCCCGACGCACGCGCCGCGCCGGACCCGCGACTGGCCGCTGTGGGAGGTCTTCGTCCGCGGCAAGCGCGGGTTGTCGCACACCCACGCCGGGTCGCTGCACGCGCCCGATGCCACGATGGCGCTGCGCAACGCCCGCGACCTGTACACCCGTCGTTCCGAGGGCGTCTCGATCTGGGTGGTGCCCGCGGCCCAGGTCACGGCTTCGAGCCCGGACGAGAAGGACGCCTTCTTCGACCCCGCGGCCGACAAGGCCTACCGGCACCCCACCTTCTACGACATCCCGGACGAGGTGCAGCACCTGTGACGACCGCTTCGTCGACGATGCCGGCACTGGCGCGGTACGCGCTGGCGCTCGGCGACGACGCCCTCGTGCTCTCGCACCGGTTCGGCGAGTGGGTCTCGCGTGCACCGCAGCTGGAGGAGGACGTGGCGCTCGCGAACATCGGGCTCGACCTCCTCGGCCAGGGCCGCTCGCTGCTCACCTACGCCGGCGAGGTCGAGGGGCAGGGGCGCGACGAGGACGCCCTCGCGTACCTGCGCGAGGAGCGTGACTACCTGTCCTGCCACCTGGTCGAGCTCGAGAACGGCGACTTCGCGTTCACGATCGCCCGGATGCTGGTGTTCTCGACCTACCAGCACGCGCTGTACTCGGCGCTCTCGTCGTCCACCGACCCCATGCTCGCGGCGGTCGCGGCCAAGGCGGTCAAGGAGGTCGACTACCACCGCGACCACGCCACCGAGTGGACGCTGCGGCTGGGCGACGGCACCGACGAGAGCCACCACCGGATGCAGGCGGCGGTCGACGAGGTGCGCAAGTACGCCGACGAGCTGTTCGACACCGCGTGGATCCCGGTCGAGCTGCTGGAGTCCGGTGCGGCCGTTGACGTCTCGGCGCTCCACGACGGCTGCCGCCGGTCCTGGGAGTCGGTGCTGGAGTGCGCGACCCTCTCCCTGCCCGAGGTCGTGCCGGCCGTCGGTGGTGGCCGCCGCGGGGTGCATGACGTGCGGATGGGCTACCTGCTCGCCGAGATGCAGCACCTGCACCGCTCTCACCCCGGGGCGTCCTGGTGAACGCCACCACCACACGCTCCGCCCGGGCCCGAGAGGTCGCCGCGACTGTGCTTGACCCCGAGGTGCCGGTGCTGACGATCGACGACCTCGGCATCCTGCGCGACGTGCGGGTCGACGACGACGGCGCGGTCGAGGTCGACCTCACGCCCACCTACTCCGGCTGCCCGGCCGTCGAGGCGATCGAGACCGATGTCGAGGCCGCCCTCGTGGCAGCAGGTTTCACCGACGTGCGGGTTCGAAGGGTGCTGGCACCGGCCTGGACCACCGACTGGATCAGCGACGACGGTCGTCGCAAGCTGCTGGAGTACGGCATCGCGCCACCCTCTGGCACGCGGCCGGTGGGCCCCGTCCTGGTGCAGCTCGGGGTCCGTTGCCCGCAGTGCGGGTCCCCGCGCACCAGCGAGCTCTCGCGGTTCGGCTCCACCGCGTGCAAGGCGCTGTGGCGGTGCGACGACTGCCGTGAGCCGTTCGACCACTTCAAGGTGCTCCGGTGACGGCCGAGGTCACTGACGGCACCACGAGCACCGACGGCCAGGTCGCCTCAGGTCGCTCCCGCAGCCAGGCGCACCGGCTGCCCGTCAGCGCTCTCGAGCAGCTGACCGACGACGCCGTGGTGATCACCTTCGGCGTTCCCGACGAGCTGGGCGACCGCTTCACGTTCACCCCGGGCCAGCACCTCACCCTGATCACCAGCGTCGACGGGGAGGATGTCCGCCGCAGCTACTCGATCTGCTCGCCGCCGTCCCAGGGCCGTCTGCGGATCGCGGTGAAGCGGCTCGAGGGTGGGCTGTTCTCCGGTCACGCGCTGTCGTCGGTGCGGGTCGGCGACGAGATGGACGTGATGGAGCCCGCCGGCCGGTTCGGCACCGACATCGACCCGGCGCGCGTGCGGAACGTGGTGCTGGTGGCGGCCGGCAGCGGCATCACGCCGATCATGTCGATCCTCGGCGCCGTGCTCGAGGGTGAGCCGCTCAGCTCGGCCACCCTCGTCTACGGCAACCGGGTCAGCGGCTCGGTGATGTTCACCGAGGAGATCGCCGACCTCAAGGACCGGTACCCGGCGCGGCTGCAGGTCGTGCACATCCTCTCCCGCGAGCAGCACGACGCCGACCTGCTGCACGGACGCATCGACGACGCCAAGCTGCGCACGCTGCTCAGCACGCTGGTGCCGCCGGAGACGGTCGACGACTGGTACCTGTGCGGGCCGTTCGCGATGGTGCAGCAGGTGCACCGGACCCTGCTGGACGAGGGCGTCGACAAGCACGACGTCCACCTCGAGCTGTTCCACGTCGACGGGGAGCAGCCGCGGCTCGCGCGGCGCACCGAGGGTGGCGAGGCGCCGGCCTGCGAGGTGACGGTGCGGCTCGACGGCCGGTCCTCGACCTTCCCGATGCCCGAGGAGGGATCGGTGCTGGACGCCACGCTGGCGATCCGCGCCGACGCGCCCTTCGCCTGCAAGGGCGGCGTGTGCGGGACGTGCCGGGCCCAGCTGGTCGAGGGCGAGGTGGACATGACCCGCAACTACGCCCTCGAGCCCGCAGAGCTCGAGGCCGGCTACGTCCTGGCCTGCCAGTCGGTTCCCACCACACCCAAGGTCGTGCTCGACTTCGACGCCTGACCGGGACGCAGCGCCGGCGACGTCCGACCCGCTGACGGCGTCCTGGTTTCGTCGAGAACTGCCCGATGGGATCTGTCGTGGAGCGCCTCCTACGTTCGTCACAGTGGCACCGACGACCCGAAGGAGACAGGTAGATGCAGCCCATGACCACCAAGACCGAGGCGAACACCGCCGACACCGAGACCGACTCGACGACGGGAGCACTCCGTTGAAGTACCTCATGCTCGTGTGCATCGACCCCGCCCACGTGCCCGGCCAGGACGACGGCGCCCCGGACGTCGAGGACTGGGCACATGAGATGGACTCCCGCGGCATCCGGCTGATGGGCAACCGCACCCGGCCGGGCAGCGACGCCACCAGCGTGCGGGTGCGGGACCGCGCGGTGCTCCTCACCGACGGCCCGTACGCGGAGACCAAGGACCTGATGGCCGGGTTCGACGTCCTCGAGTGCGCCGACCTGGACGAGGCCGTCGAGGTCGCGTCGAAGCACCCGATGGCGTGGGCCGGCGTGATCGAGCTGCGGCCGTTCTGGCCGGACGACGAGGAGTGAGCCGACCCGGATGACGCCGGTGCCCAGGACGACGTTCGACCTCGTCGCGGCGGTCCACGCCGACGGCTGGGGCCGGGTCCTGGCGCGCATGATCCGCTTCACCGGCGGCGACTGGGAGCTGGCCGAGGACTGCGCGCAGGACGCGTTCACCGCGGCGCTGCAGCGCTGGCCGACGGACGGTGTGCCCGACCGACCGTTGGCCTGGCTCACCACGACGGCCCGCAACCGGGCGGTCGACCGGATGCGTCGCGCTGCGACGGAGACGACGAAGCTGCGGACGGTGGCGGCGACCGAGCGGGAGCCGGCGCCGTCCGCGGCGGCGGGGAGCGTACCGGACGAGCGCCTCGAGCTGATGTTCACCTGCTGTCACCCGGCCCTGGCGCTGGACCGCCAGGTGGCCCTGATCCTGCGCTGCCTGGCGGGTCTGAGCACGGCCGAGATCGCCCGGGCGTTCCTCGTCCCGGAGCGCACCATGGAGCAACGGCTGTTCCGGGCCAAGCAGCGGATCGCGCACGCGGCGGTGCCGTTCCGCGTGCCGCCGCCGCACCTCCTCCCGCAGCGAGTCCCGGCGGTGCTGCAGGTCCTCTACCTTGTGTTCAACCAGGGGTACGGCGACCCCGCTCGAGCGGTGCTCTGCGCCGAGGCCGTCCGCTGGGCCCGGGTGCTCGCCGGGCTGCTTCCGGACGAGCCCGAGGCGGAAGGTCTGCTCGCCCTGTTGCTGCTGCACGAGGCCCGGCGGCCGGCGCGCCTCGAGCCGACGGGTGACCTCGTGACCTTGGTGCAGCAGGACCGTTCTCGCTGGGACAGGGCGATGATCGACGAGGGCGCGGCGATCTGCGAACGGGCGCTGCGCCGTGGCCGGGCCGGCCCGTTCCAGCTGCAGGCCGCCATCGCGGCGTGCCACGCCACCGCCCCCACCTCGGACGCGACCGACTGGCCGCAGATCGCCGGGTTGTACGCGCAGCTGAGCAGGGTGATGCCCACCGACGTCGTGGAGCTCAACCGCGCGGTGGCGATCGGCATGGCCGAGGGTCCGACGTCGGCGCTGGCCCGGGTGGACGCCATCGCGGCGAGCGGTCGGATCGACGGGTACTACCTGCTGCACGCCACCCGTGCTGACCTGCTGCGCCGACTCGGCCGGGGCAGCCAGGCGGCCCACTGCTACCGGCGGGCGGCCGAGCTCGCACCGACCGCTGCCGAGCGGCGCTTCCTGCTCGCCCGGCTGGGGGACTGTGCGATCGGCGACGACCCCGCAAGCCTCGACCTGACCTCGACCTCGACGCCTGGCCGTTGATTCCTGATCTGCCGCCCCGCGCGGCAAGGTCATCGGCACCGGGCAGCCGGTGGTCCGTGCCACATGGGACTGCGAGAACCACGCCACGTACCGCTGGAGGTCACAGAGCCGCCACCGTCTCGGAAACGGTCGCTGATGAACTCCTCGACGGTCTTGATGGCTCGCTACAGCATCGACGTCGTGCCCGGCAGTACCAGATGCAGAACGTGGTGCAGGCGCGCGTCGTCGGCTACCCGCAGCGGCGGGAGGAGCAGGGTGGTGATGCCCAGGTCCGCCGCGGCGCCCTCATGAGTGCCTCGTTCCCCGACCATCAACACCTGCTCCGCGCCCAGGCCCAGCCGCTGCAGGGCTTTCGTGAAGATCGCAGGGTCGGGTTTGGCGACCCCGAGCTCGAACGGCGAGGTCGGCGTCCAAACCTGCGCGTTCGAACCATGACAGGTAGACGCTCCGATGAACTGCCGCGTCGACATCGACGGAGGACGACTCGGCTGCGCTGCTGTCAGCGGCGCCCAGACGCCCCAGCACCGCTTCCACCGCGGACGGCGAAGCATCCCGCCCCATGCGGTGCAGCGCCGTCCTCGCCAACCATGGGAAGGACGGAGCGACAACGAGGGTGCCACGCCAGTCGAGCAGGACACCAGCGAACGCCGCGTCCCCGTGCGGGCCGTCAGACGCACTCATGCGCCTGGACGATAGTCCAGGCCGAGTTCCTCTCCGAGTCGCCCCTCGATCTGCTCCGTGCCGGCGTGACCGCCAGGCCAGGCCGTCCAGAACCCGTGTCCTCTGGGAGCAGCGCCGACCCCCGCAGGGCGGTGACCGTGGTGACGAGGCGGCCGTTGGGGCCATCGGGGGCGGTCAGCGCGATGAACCGCGACCCGCCAGCACCGAGGCGGGCGCTGCCGTCCTTCGCGCCAGCCTGAACAAAGGGACACCCCGCGCCCTCTGGCTTCGCGCTTGTCCACAGGCTGGGTCAGTTGTGCACCGATACCTGTTGGGAGGCAGCGGTTGTCGGTGGTGGTCTCTACTCTTGAGGTATGGCGGCGGAGCTGGTGGGGCTGTGGTCGGGGCACCCGGCCCGCGCCGGTCTGGCCATGGTCGCCCAGGGCCTGGACCTGGTCCTGGGGGCGTCGGTGTGGTCGCTGTCCGACACCGAGGTGACCGAGGTCCTG
>JBBQSN010000129.1:0-10368 GCA_038213835.1 Actinomycetales bacterium | reverse complement strand
CGGGGTCTCCAACCTCACCGCCTCGACGGGGTTCCTGCTGCTCGGACCGGTCGTGTGGGCGGCGACGCTGCCGCTGGCCGCCGGCGCCCTGGTCGGCGCGGCGGTCGGGCCGGCTGTGGTGCGCCGGCTGCCCGACACGCCGGTCCGGGTCGTGATCGGGCTGGCGGGGCTGGTGCTCGCCGTCCGGCTCGCCCTCGGCTGAGCCCGCAGGTCAGCTCACGCCCAGCGGACGCGCGGTCCGGGTCGGCGCGAACGCGCTGCGGCCCAGCCACTCCCAGATCCGCTCGGCGTCGCGCAACGGTCCGACGACCCGCAGCTGTCGGCTGCTCAGCACCGCCTGCGGCGTCGCGTCACCGGTCCAGACCTCGGTGAGGGCACGCACTGACGAGAGCACCTCCAGGGTCAGGTCGTGGCCGGGGTCGTCGCGGCAGAGGGCGACGACGCTGTCCTCGACGACGAGCCACCAGTCGGTCTCGCGCGGCCCGGCGTCCAGGAAGTGGAAGTGGATGACCACACGCCGGTCCGGGGGAAACTGCTCGAGCCGGACGAAGCGGCGTACGTCCCACATCAGGAACCCCGCGTCGAGCTGGTCGCCGCGCAGTCGGCTGCCGATCCAGCGAGCGCCCCAGTGGCCGAGAGACATCACGCCGGGCCGCAGCTCCTCGCCGGCGGCCGTGAGCGCGTACGACGTCCTGCGACCGTCCTCGGTCCGCCGCACCACACCGAACTCCTCCAGGGTGCGCAGCCGCCGCGAGAGCAGTGTGGGCGAGATGCGCGGGAGGCCGCGCCGGATCTCGTTGAACTGCGTGCTCCCGCACAGCAGCTCGCGGACGACCAGCGGCGTCCAGCGGTCGCAGAGCACCTCCGCGCCGCGGGCGACGGTGCAGAACTGCCCGTAGTCCGTCATGGCGCCACGCTAGGCACCCGGCCCCGGGCCGACAAGTACAGGTCGTGGACTAGTCGTCCGGTCGCGTGGCGCGGACAGTGGGTCGAACCGGCCGGCGCGGCCGGTCGGCACGAGAGGGGCACAGACCATGAGCGGCCAGACCTTCGACTCGGTGGTGTTCAAGCAGACGACCCGGCGGCAGTGGCAGGAGGCGGCTCCCGCCTGGCACCGGTGGGGTGAGGTCATCGGCCGGTGGTTGGACGAGGCGACGACCGCGATGACCGAGCTGGCCCGGATCGGGGCGGGCGACCGGGTGCTCGACGTGGCGGCCGGCGCGGGTGAGCAGTCGCTGCGGATCGCGCGCACCGTCGGCCCGTCGGGGCGGGTGGTCGCGACCGACATCGCGCCGGAGCTGCTGGCGCTGGCCGCGCACGACGCCGCCGCCGAGGGGCTGAGCCACCTCGCCACCCTCGAGCTGGACGGGGAGGAGACCGGCTCCCTGGAGGAGTCCTCGTTCGACGCCGTCGTCAGCCGGGTGGGCCTGATCTACTTCCCGGGCCGGCACCGGGCGCTCACCGGAGCCCACCACGTCCTCCGGCCGGGCGGACGGGTCTCGGTCGTCACCTACTCCACCCCGGAGGCCAACGGCTTCTTCTCGGCCCCCGTCGGCATCATCCGGACCCGCGCCGGGCTCGGGGCGCCGGTCCCAGGTCAGCCCGGCCCGTTCTCGCTCGGCGGACCCGGCGTCCTCGAGGAGGCCCTGGAGGCGGCTGGCTTCACCGACGTCGAGGTGCGCCGGGTGCCGTCCCCCCTCCGGCTGGGTTCGGCGGCCGAGTGCGTGCGGTTCCAGCACGAGTCCTTCGGCGCGCTGCACCAGATGCTCGCCGGGCTCGCCCCGGCCGAGCGGGAGGACGTGTGGGCCGAGGTGCTGGGGGCGCTGCGCCGCTTCGAGCGAGCCTCCGGGTTCACCGGTCCGTGCGAGATGCTCGTGGGTGCCGGGACCCGCCCGTGACGCAGCGCGACGCCCGCAGGTGTGCTGTCGCGTTCGCCCGCGCTCGCGCTCACGGAGGCGTAGGTTCGAGCTCGTGGACCGGGCGACACGCGCAGCACTCCTGCGAGGTCTCGCGCTGGGGGGCGCGGCAGTCGGCCTGGCGGTCGCCGCCGCGACCCTCGGCCGGGCCCCCGACCCGCGACTCGTCCGCGCAGGGCACGACGTCCCCTCTCCGTCAGGGCGTTTCGCGGCCCGGGTCGAGCGCAGCCGGAGCGATGACGGGGTCGAGCTCTGGCGTCCGCTCGTCCTGCAGGTCGAGGGCGATCCCGCGGGCGCCGAGGTGTTCCGGTCCGAGGGCGTCTTCGCCGCGGGCAGGGGGCGGCGGGCGGGGCGTTCCGGCCTCGCCCTGACCTGGGAGCCCGGCCTGGACACGCTCTGGGTCGTGTCCGAGGATTCCGGGACCCTGTTCGTCCAGCAGGGTCCGCACCGCTGGACGGCGACGGCCCTCACCCGGGCCACCGCCGACCTCGTTCCCGCGGAGGTCCGCGGCCTGACCGGGAGCTGAGCCCTCAGATGGACCGGCCCGTCGACGACCGAAGGATCGGTCTGCTCCGCGACGACCTGCACGAGGCCGGGTACACGGTCGACGTGGTGCAGGCCCTCCTGGGTCCGCTGGCCTCGGCCGCGCTGCTGCGTGAGCAGCTCGTCCCGGCCAGGCGGCTGCTGGGCCGGCTGGCCGACCAGAGGGACGACTCGCCGCACGCCACCCTGGTCCGGCTGTTCCTGCTCGCGCAGTCGGTGACCCGGTCCGAGCTCGACGCCGCCCTGCCGTCGTCCGGGTCGCAGACGCTGGAGGCACTCGGCATCACCGCGAGCTCAGGGCTGCGCCGCGACGACAGCGTGGTCGCCCGGCTCGACCTGCGGCCGCACGCCGCGGAGACCACCGACGCCGCAGGCCGGCACGCCACGTCCGACTGGTGGGTGGTCAGCGACCTCGGGGAGACCGCGACCGGCGAGGCCCTGAACGAGGACCACGTCCTCGGCATCGGCGGCGCGTCGACCACCCTGGCCGCCGCGACGGTGCGGCGGCCGGTGGCGCGTGCGCTCGACCTCGGCACCGGGTGCGGCGTGCAGGCGCTGCACGCCAGCCAGCACGCCGGCCACGTGCTGGGCACCGACGTCTCGGCGAGGGCGCTGCGGATGGCCCGGTTGTCGTTGCGGCTGTCCGGCGTCCCGGCGGGTGCCGTGGAGCTGCGCGAGGGCGACCTGCTCGCACCGGTCGGCTCCGAGCAGTTCGACCTCGTCGTGTCGAACCCCCCGTTCGTCATCACGCCGCGCGGCGCGGACGTCCCGCTCCTGCAGTACCGCGACGGCGGCCTCGCCGGTGACGACGTCGTGCGGCAGGTGGTCACGGGCGTCGGGCGGCACCTCGTGCCCGGCGGCATCGCCCAGCTGCTCGGCAACTGGGAGGTCCCGGTCGGCTCGAGTTGGGACGAGGTGGTGTGCGGCTGGGTCGACGACGCCCGCGCCCACCTGGGCGAGCCGCTCGACGCCTGGGTCGTGCAGCGCGAGGTGCAGGACCCCGCCCAGTACGCCGAGACCTGGATCCGCGACGGCGGTGTCGCCTCCGGGCCGCAGTACGAGGCGATGTACCGGGCCTGGCTCGACGACCTCGACTCGCGCGGCGTGCAGGAGATCGGCTTC
This sequence comes from Actinomycetales bacterium, assembly GCA_038213835.1. GTDB lineage: Bacteria > Actinomycetota > Actinomycetes > Actinomycetales > CAWJMD01 > JBBQSN01. The sequence continues at coordinate 6,787 of JBBQSN010000129.1, read as the reverse complement.
GGCCTGGTCACCCTGCGCCGCCCCGGGCCCGGCACCCGCCCGCTGCGCCGCGTCGAGGAGGTGCTCACGCCTGCTCGCGCGGGCCTGGGCGCGCACCTGGACGCCTGCCTGACGGCGCACGACGCGCTGCCTGCCGGCCAGGACGTGCTCGGCGCCCGGCTGCGGGTGGCCCCGGACGTCACCGAGGTCCGGCACCACCGGCCGGGGCAGGACGAACCGAGCGTGATCGAGCTGCACCAGGGCTCGGGGCTCGCCCGCACGGTCCGGGTCCGGACGGAGGTCGCGGCCGTGGTCGGGGCCTGCGACGGCGAGCTGACCGTCGGGCAGATCACGGCGGCGGTCGCGCACCTGGTCGACCGCGGTCCCGGTGAGGTCGCGGCCGAGGTCCTCCCGGTGCTGCGTGAGCTGGTCCTGGACGGCGTCCTCGGCACCGTCGGGGGCACCGTCGGGGGCACCGTCGGGGGCACCGTCGGAGGCACCGACCCGGGACCCGTCTGACGGCCCGGTTGGGCGGACGGCGGGGTGCAGGCGTTACCGTGCACGCGCCGCTCGGCGCCGCGGCGGATTCTCGGGAAGGGCGCCACGGAGCACGGGAGAGGCACTCAGTGGCATCGAAGACGTCGACGGGCAGCTCGGACGGGCTGCGCCGCCTGGTGATCGTGGAGTCGCCCGCGAAGGCGCGCACGATCGCGGGCTACCTCGGCGACGGCTTCGACGTCGAGGCGTCGGTGGGCCACATCCGCGACCTGGCTCAGCCCTCCGAGCTGCCGCCGGAGATGAAGAAGGGCCCCTACGGGAAGTTCGCCGTCGACGTCGACAACGGCTTCGAGCCCTACTACGTGGTCGACGCGGACAAGCGGAAGAAGGTGTCCGAGCTCAAGCGGCTGCTCAAGGACGCCGACGAGCTCTACCTGGCGACGGACGAGGACCGCGAGGGCGAGGCCATCGCCTGGCACCTGCTGGAGACCCTGCAGCCCAAGGTCCCGGTGCGGCGGATGGTCTTCCACGAGATCACTCGCGAGGCGATCCAGCGGGCGCTCGAAGCCACCCGCGACATCGACACCGCGCTGGTCGACGCGCAGGAGACCCGCCGCATCCTGGACCGGCTCTACGGCTACGAGGTCTCGCCCGTGCTGTGGCGCAAGGTCAAGGCCGGTCTGTCGGCCGGGCGCGTGCAGTCCGTCGCCACCCGCCTGGTGGTCGAGCGCGAGCGCGAGCGGATGGCGTTCCGGTCGGCCTCCTACTGGGATGTCGAGGGCACCTTCGCGCCGACCCGCGAGGGGCAGGACCTGCCTGGTTCCGTGCAGAAGTTCACCGCCCGCCTCGTGCAGGTCGACGGTGCCCGGGTCGCCACGGGCCGCGACTTCGACGACCGCGGCCGGCTGAAGAACGACCGGGCCGTGGTCCTGGACCAGGCGTCGGTCACGTCGCTGGCCGAGGGGCTGCGCGAGGCCGCCGTGTCGGTCCACTCGGTCGAGACCAAGCCGTACACCCGCCGCCCCTCGGCGCCGTTCACCACCTCGACGCTGCAGCAGGAGGCCTCGCGCAAGCTCCGGTTCTCCGCGCGCCAGACCATGCGCACCGCTCAGGGTCTGTACGAGAACGGCTACATCACCTACATGCGCACCGACTCGACGGCGCTGAGCCAGGAGGCGATCACGGCGGCGCGGCGGCAGGCGTCCGACATGTACGGCCCCGAGACGGTGCCGCAGCAGTCGCGGGTCTATGCGAGCAGGTCCAAGAACGCCCAGGAGGCGCACGAGGCGATCCGTCCGTCCGGTGACTCCTTCCGCACCCCGGGCCAGGTCTCCGGGCAGCTGCGCGGCGACGAGTTCCGGCTCTACGAGCTGATCTGGAAGCGCACCGTCGCCAGCCAGATGGCCGATGCCAAGGGCTCCACCGCCACCGTGCGCGTCGGCGGCACCAGCGCCGACGGCCGTGACGCAGAGTTCTCGGCCTCCGGCACCGTCATCACCTTCAAGGGCTTCCTGCACGCCTACGAGGAGGGCCGCGACGAGGAGCGGAACGCCGAGAACGAGGCCGAGCGCCGCCTGCCCGACCTCACCCAGGGCCAGGCGCTGGACGTCCTGGACCTCGAGGCCGACGGGCACGAGACCTCGCCGCCGCCGCGCTACACCGAGGCCAGCCTGGTCAAGGCGTTGGAGGAGAGGGGGATCGGGCGTCCGTCGACCTACGCGTCCACCATCTCGGTGATCGGCGACCGCGGTTACGTCGTGCACCGCGGGTCCGCGCTGGTGCCGTCATGGGTCGCCTTCTCGGTGACCCGGCTGCTCGAGGACCACTTCGGCCGGCTGGTCGACTACGACTTCACCGCCGGTATGGAGCAGGACCTCGACGAGATCGCCGGCGGCCGCGCCGAGGGCACCGAGTGGCTGCGCAAGTTCTACTTCGGCGACGCCGACCTCGACGACGGCACGGTCGTGGACCGCTCCACCGACCCGGTCATGCGCCAGGGCCTCAAGCGGCTGGTCGAGGACCTCGGGGAGATCGACGCCCGCGGCATCAACTCGGTCGACATCGGCGAGGGGATCACGCTGCGCGTGGGAAAGTACGGCCCCTACCTCGAGGTCCCGGCGGCCGAGGGGGAGACCGAGCCGCGGCGCGCCAACGTGCCCGACGACGTCGCCCCGGACGAGCTGACCCTCGAGCGGGCCCGCGAGCTGCTGGAGACCCAGGGCGACGGCGACGTCGAGCTCGGCGTGCACCCCGACACCGGCCTGCAGGTCGTGGCCAAGAACGGCAGGTACGGCCCGTACGTCACCGAGCTGCTGCCCGAGGACGCCCCGAAGTCGGCCAAGCCGCGCACCGGGTCGCTGCTGACGTCGATGGCGATGGGCACCGTGACGCTCGCCGACGCCGTCACGCTGCTCGCGCTGCCCCGGGTCGTGGGCACCGACCCCGAGTCCGGCGACGAGATCACGGCGCAGAACGGCCGTTACGGCCCGTACCTGCGCAAGGGCACCGACTCGCGCTCGCTGGAGACCGAGGACCAGATCTTCACCGTGACGCTGGAACAGGCGCAGGCGATCTACGCCCAGCCCAAGCGGGGGCGTGGGCGCACCGCCGCCGCCCCGCTGCGCGAGCTCGGGGACGACCCGACGGTCGGCACCCCGATCGTGGTCAAGGACGGCCGGTTCGGGCCCTACGTCACCGACGGCGAGTACAACGCCACCCTGCGCAAGGACGACGCGGTCGAGACCATCACGCTCGAGCGCGCGGCCGAGCTGCTCGCCGACAAGCGTGCGGCCGGCCCGGCGAAGAAGCGTGGCGCGAAGAAGTCGGCGGCGAAGAAGACCGCGAAGAAGACGCCCGCCAAGAAGGCGACCGCGAAGAAGACCGCTGCGAAGAAGACCGCCACGAAGAAGGCCTGAGGCCGGACGGTCCTCGACTCAGCGTGGTTCGAGGACGACCACCGGGATGACGCGGGTGGTCTTCTTCTCGTACCCGGCGTAGTTCGGGTAGTCCGCCGTGATCCGCGGCCACAGCTCGGCCCGCTCCTGCGGAGAGGCGACCCGCGCCCGCATCTGACGGGTCCGCCCCCGACCGGCGTCCTCGGTGAGTTCGACGTCCGGGTTCGCCACCAGGTTGCGGAACCAGTCGGGGTCGCGGTCGTCGCCGCCCTTGGAGGCCACCAGCAGCACGCGGTCCTCGCGGTACCCGGGACATGACAGCATCACGGTGCGCCGTGCCCCGCTGGTACGTCCCGTGGTGTGCAGCTGCACGATCGGCGCGGTGCCCATCCGGGTGCCGAGGCGGCCGCCCGACAGGACGACGACCCCCCGGTGCGCCCGGTTCGCGACCTTCATCACCAGGTCCGTGGCCCGCTCTCGTCCGCCCATCCGTCAACCCTACGCTGGGCTCCCGCTCGCCGTGGGTGGCGGCGGTTACCCTGGCCGGATGAGTGCGATGACGGGGGGGGCGCCCGCGAGGGACGTCCAGGACCACGGTGTGCGTGGCGTCCTGCAGATCACCGCGTTCCGGCACCTGTGGCTCTCGCTCGGGCTGTCCAGCTTCGGCGACTGGCTCGGTCTGCTCGCCACCACCGCTCTGGCCGCCGCGCTCGGCGGCCAGTCCTCCTACGCGGCCGCCAACCTCGCCGTCTCCGGCGTGCTGATCCTGCGGCTCGCCCCCGCCATCGTGTTCGGCCCGCTGGCCGGGGCGCTCGCCGACCGGTTCGACCGCAAGGTCACCCTGGTCGCCGGCGACATCGTCCGGTTCGTCCTGTTCGCGTCGATCCCGCTGGTCGGCACGCTGTGGTGGCTGTTCGTGGCCACGATCCTGATCGAGATCGTCGGCCTCTTCTGGATGCCCGCCAAGGACGCCACCGTCCCGAACCTGGTCCCGCGCGAGCGGCTGGAGGCGGCCAACCAGCTGAGCCTGGCCACCACGTACGGCTCGGCGCCGTTCGCCGCGCTGCTGTTCGCGGGCCTGTCCAGCATCACCGGCCTGCTCGACCGCGTCTTCCCGGTCGAGACCAGTGCGATCGACATCGCCCTGTACCTCAACGCGCTCACCTACCTCGTCGCCGCGCTGGTGATCTGGCGGCTCGACATGCCCCGTCGGGCCGCGGCGGTGTCATCGTCGGACCCCTCCCAGACCGGTTCGTTCTGGCACACGATCGACGAGGGCTGGCAGTTCATCGGCAAGACGCCGCTCATCCGCGGCCTCGTCGTCGGCATGCTCGGCGCGTTCGGGGCAGGCGGCTTCGTCATCGGGGTGGCGCCCACCTTCTCGGCCGACCTCGGGGCCGGGTCCTCCGGGTACGGCGTGCTGTTCGCCAGCGTCTTCACCGGCCTGGCGGTCGGCATGTGGGTCGGCCCCCGGCTGCTGGCCGAGTTCACCCGGTGGCGGCTGTTCGCGATCGCGATCGTCGTGGCCGGCGTCTGGCTGGCCCTCATCGCGCTGATCCCCAACATCGTGCTCGCCGTCATCTTCGCGGCCCTCCTCGGCGCCGGAGCCGGCGTCGCCTGGGTCACCGGGTACACCCTGCTGGGGCTCGAGGTGGCCGACGAGCTGCGCGGACGCACCTTCGCCTTCGTCAACTCGGCGGCCCGGATCGTGCTCGTGGCGGTGATGGCGTTCGCGCCCGCGCTCGCAGCCCTCGTCGGCGAGCGCACCCTGTTCCTCGGCGAGGACGTCGAGCTGTCGTTCAACGGCGCCGCGTTCACCCTGCTGGTCGCCTCGGTCGTCGCGATCGGCATCGGCTTCCTGTCCTACCGCACGATGGACGACCACATGTCGGTGCCGCTGGTGGCCGACCTCGTCCGCGCGTGGCAGCGCCGGCACGTCGCCACGCTCCACCACCCGACCAGCCGGGGGCACGACGGCTTCTTCGTCGCCTTCGAGGGCGGGGACGGCGCGGGCAAGTCCTCCCAGCTGGACCACCTGGCGACCTGGCTGCGCGAGATCGGGCACGAGGTCGTGCTGACGCGCGAGCCCGGCGCGACCGAGCTCGGAACGAAGATCCGCGAGGTGCTCCTGCACGGCGAGGAGATGGACCCGCGCGCCGAGGCGCTGCTGTTCGCCGCCGACCGGGCCCACCACGTCTCGCTGGTGGTGCTGCCGGCGCTGACCCGCGGGGCGGTCGTCATCACCGACCGGTACGTGGACTCCTCGGTCGCCTACCAGGGCGCCGGGCGCGGTTTCGACCCCGACGGCATCGCGCAGATCTCGCGCTGGGCCACCGGTTCGCTGCTCCCCGACCTCACCGTCGTCCTGGACGTCGATCCGGCCGTCGGCAAGGAGCGGCGCACGCGCTCGGGGTCGGCCCCGGACCGGTTGGAGGCCGAGGACCTGGAGTTCCACCAGCGGGTGAGGCACGGCTTCCTGCAGCTGGCCCACCGCGCGCCCCGGCGGTACCTCGTCGTCGACGCCGCGCGATCCACCGAGCAGGTCGCCGCGGCGGTGCGGGAGCGGCTCGAGCCGATGCTGCCCCTCACCTCGGACCAGCAGGAGCAGCTCGAGCGGGAGCGGCTCGAGGCCGAGGGGCAGGCGCGGGCGCGGGCCGCGCGCGAGCAGGCCGAGCGCGAGGCCGCCGCCGAGAAGGAGCAGCAGGAGAAGGCCGATGCGCTGCGCCTCGTCGCCGAGAAGAAGGCCGTGGAGCGCGCTCGGCGCGAGCAGGCCCGCCAGGCCGATCAGGAGCGCAGGGCCGCCGAGGAGGCCCGCCGCCGCGAGGAGCAGGCGCAGCAGCAGGCTCAGCTGACGCAGGTGCAGGCCGAGCGTGCGCAGCAGCGGGCGCACCAGGATCACGCCGACGTCGCCGCCCACGAGGAGGCGCTGCGCCGCCGGCACCGCACCGACGAGCACGACGCCGCCACCACCGCCCAGATGCCCTCGGTCCGGCAGCCCCTTACCCGAACCCGGGCGCTGGACGACGAGATCTTCTCCCTGAGCGACCCCGACGCCGACGACCCGTGGGAGCCGCGGTGACCGCGCCCTCGGCCGACGGCGTGTGGACTGATGTCGTCGGGCAGGACGGGGCGGTCGAGCTACTGCGCGAAGCCGTGCGTCGGGCCTCAGCGGACGGCGGGGGCCGCGCACCGGCGCACGCGTGGCTGTTCACCGGTCCGCCGGGCTCCGGCCGCTCGACGGCCGCGCGGGCGTTCGCGGCCGCCCTGCAGTGTGTTCGGGGCGGGTGCGGCAGCTGCCACTCCTGCCAGATGGTGATGGCAGGGTCGCATCCGGACGTGCTGGTCACGGCTACCGAGAAGACCATCATCGCCATCGACGACGCCCGCGATCTCATCCAGCCTGCTCACAGGCGGCC
>JBBQSN010000128.1:0-10385 GCA_038213835.1 Actinomycetales bacterium | reverse complement strand
CACCGGGCCAGGGTGCGCGCCCGCAACCCCTCACCCAACCACCGCCCGACCCGCTCCGACCTCATACCTGAAGCCTAGAACCACCCTCTGACAACGGCTTTCGTCCCATCCCCCTACCTGGACCGACCGGATGCGGCGTGGCGGACCCGTCAGTCGTCCGCCTCCCAGTTCGCGGCGTTCTTCCGACTGGGCTGCACCCTCGGTGGCTCGCCGGGCATCTTCGGGTAGTCGGGCGGGAAGTTCATCTCGCCCTCGCCGTTCTCGACGTCGCGCTCCCACCACTGCAGCAGCATCGCGACATCACCGACGCCGTCGGCCATGCCGGCGCGCGGGTCACCACGGTCGGCCAGGACGCCGGGGGCGGTGCGCACGGTGTAGTCCGCCGGGTCAGAACCGGGCAGGTCGTCCCACGACAGCGGGAACGACACGGGGGCGTGCGGCAGCGGACGCGGGGAGTAGGCACTCGCGAGGGTGCGGTCGCGGGCGGCCTGGTTGAAGTCCACGAAGACCCGTTCGCCGCGCTCCTCCTTCCACCACCTCGTGGTGACCAGGTGGGAGTCCCGCCGCTCGAGCTCGCGGGCCAGGGCGATCACGGCGTGCCGGACGTCGAGGAACTCGTGATCTGCCGCGATCGGGACGTCGACGTGCACGCCGCGGTTCCCGGACGTCTTCGGCCATGCGGAGAGCCCGGCGTCGGCCAGCACCTCGCGCAGCAGCAGCGCGGCGCTCACGGCGTCGGCGTACCCGCGTCCCGGCTGGGGGTCGAGGTCGATACGCATCTGGTCCGGCTGGTCCGGCCGGCTGCTGCGCACCGGCCAGGGGTGGAACGTCACGGTGTTCATCTGCACCGCCCACACCGCCGCGGCGACCTCGTCGATCACGAGCTGGTCGTGCGAGCGTCCACTGGGGTAGGTGACTGGTACCGCGCGCACCCACTCCGGGACGCCACGCGGCGGGTTCTTGGAGTAGAACGCCTCGCCCTCGATCCCGTCGGGGAACCGCTGCAGCGTGACCGGACGGTCTGCCAGCGCGGGCACGAGGACCTCGCCGACCGCCACGACATAGCGGGCCAGCTCCTCCTTGGTGATCCCCGGCTCGGGCCACAGCACCCGGTCTGGGCTCGACAGCCGCACCGAGCGCTCCCCGTGCGGGCTCGCCGGCCCGGCGGGCACCTCGATCTGGACGGCCTTCGACGCCATGTCGGCACCGTAGCGGCACAGTCGGGGGCTCCGCCCCCGACGGCCCCCTCCTCCCTTTCGTGCGAGGCTTGGTGCATGGACGAGACCGGTCGGCAGTACCCAGTGGACAAGACCGACGAGCAGTGGCGGGAGGAGCTGTCCCCGCAGGAGTACGCCGTGCTGCGCAAGGCGGGCACCGAGCGCCCTGGCTCCAGCCCGTTCGAGAGCGACGACACCGTCGCGGCATACTCCTGCCGCGCCTGCGGCACCGAGCTGTTCCGCAGCGAGACCAAGTTCGACTCAGGCTGCGGCTGGCCGTCGTTCTACACCCCGCTGGCGAAGGACCGGGTCGAGTACATCGAGGACCGCTCCATGGGCATGAAGCGCGTCGAGGTCCGCTGCGCGAACTGCGGATCGCACCTGGGCCACGTCTTCGACGACGGTTACGGCACCCCGACGGGTCAGCGCTACTGCATCAACGGCATCTCGCTCACCCAGGTCCCTGACACCAAGGCGACGGATGCCTGAGGTCGACCTCCAACGCTCCCTGTGGGACGACCTCGACCCGCGCACCCTGCACGACATCGTGCGGCTGCGGGTCGACGTCTTCGTCGTGGAGCAGGAGTGCGCCTACCCCGAGCTGGACGGCCGTGACGTCGAGCCGTCGACCGAGCACTGGTGGACGGCGGACGACACCGGCCCGACGTCGTACCTGCGGGTGCTGACCGAGCCCGACGGGTCCCGCCGGATCGGTCGCGTCGTCACCCGCCACGACGTCCGTGGCGCCGGTCTCGGCGGGCGCCTCATGGACGAGGTGATGCGCGTCCACGGCGGCGAGGTGCTGGTGCTGGATGCCCAGGTCTACATCCAGAAGTACTACGCTGCACGAGGTTTCAAGGTATCCGGCCCGGAGTACCTGGACGACGGCATCCCCCACGTCCCGATGCGTCGTCCCGCCGGAGGAGCTCTCCCCCGCAGCGCCCCGCGCACCCAGGGCGTCGACGCCCCAGGTGTCCAGCGCTTCCTCGACGCCGTCGAGGCGCACCCCGAGGTGGAGATGCACGGGCTGGTGGTGCTGCGGCACGGACAGGTCGTCGTCGAGGGCTGGTGGACGCCGTACTCGGCCGAGCGGGTGCACCTGCTCTACTCGCTCAGCAAGTCGTTCACGTCCAGCGCGCTCGGCCTCGCGATCGAGGAGGGGCTCGTGAGCCTCGACGACACGGTGCTGCAGCACCTCCCCGCCGCCGGTCCCGCCCACGAGGTCGCCCACGACCCGTCCCTGCGCCACCTGGCCGCGATGGCGAGCGGACACACCACCGAGACCTGGGACCGGGTCACCGCGCTGCGGGACGACGAGCCCGTCCGGACGTTCCTGCGGCTGGCACCCGACGGTGAGCCCGGCACGACCTTCGCCTACAACCAGTCCTGCACCTACTCGATCGCCGCTGTGCTGCAGCAGGTCACGGGCCGCACCCTGACCGAGTACCTGCGTCCGAGGCTGCTCGACCCGCTGGGCATCGGCGAGGTGATCTGGCAGCAGCACCCGCAGGGTCGTGACCTCGGCTTCAGCGGCCTGCACGCGCGCACCGAGGACGTCGCCCGGCTCGGACTGCTGCACCTGCAGGGCGGCCGGTTCGAGGACCGTCAGGTGCTGCCCGGAGCCTGGGTGAGCGAGGCCACCCGCCCGCACGTCAGCACGGCCGGCGAGGACGACCCGGACTGGGCCCAGGGCTACGGCTACCAGTTCTGGGCGGCGCGCCACGGCTACCGCGGCGACGGCGCCTACGGCCAGTTCTGCGTGGTGCTCCCCGAGCAGGACTCCGTCGTCGCGATCACCGGCGCCTCGATCGACATGCAGGCCGTCCTCGACGCCGCGTGGGAGCACCTGCTCCCCGCCCTGTCGGGCGACCCCTCCACCTCGGACGACGCCGTGCGCGCCGACGCCGACCTCGCCGACCGCACCGCGTCGCTGACCCTCCCGACGGTCCTGGGCTCCGCCGAGCCGGACGACCGGAACCGTTGGGACCGAGCTGCTTTCGTGGTCCATCCAGGAGACGGTGTGCCTTCTGGGCTGAACCAGGTCCAGGTGTCCCACGACGGCCGACGGTGGCGGTTCAGTCTCGACGAGCCGGACGGCTCTGTGGTGGCGGACCTCGGGACGAGCGGTTGGCGGACCACGGAGCACGCGTCCGCCACCACGCTCCTGCCCGTCGCGACGACCGGCGGCTGGCAGTCCGACGGGACGCTGGAGGCGGTGCTCGCGCTCCTCGAGACCCCGCACTCGGTGCGGCTGCGGCTCGACCCCGCCACGGGGACCGCCGACGTCCGCTGGGTCACCGCGCCGTTGCACGGCTCACCGCTCAGCCGCTGCGCCGCACCCCGCGCCTGACGCCGTCCGGGCGGCAGAGAGCTCAGGGCAGACGGTCGACCAGGTCGGCGAGCTCGACCCGGGGGCCGGTGTAGAACGGGATCTCCTCGCGCACGTGCCGTCGTGCGTCGGTGGCCCGCAGGTCGCGCATCAGGTCGACGATGCGGTGCAGCTCGTCGCACTCGAACGCCAGGATCCACTCGTAGTCACCGAGGGCGAACGAGGACACCGTGTTGGCCCGTACGTCCGGGTACCCACGGGCGGCCTTCCCGTGCTCGACGAGCAGGGTGCGGCGCTCGTCGTCCGGGAGCAGGTACCAGTCGTAGGACCGCACGAACGGGTACACGCAGACGTAGCCGCGCGGCTCCTCGCCGGCCATGAACGCCGGCACGTGGCCCTTGTTGAACTCGGCCGGACGGTGCAGCGCCACCTGGGACCACACCGGCTCGAGGTGGCGGCCGAGGTCGGTGCGGCGCAGCCGCTGGTAGGCCAGCTGCAGCGTCTCGACGGCGGGGGCGTGCCACCAGACCATCAGGTCGGCGTCGCCCCGCAGGCCGGCCAGGTCGTACCAGCCGCGGACGGCGAGCTCGTCGCCCTCGCCGGCGGCGAGCATCCCGGCCACCTCGGCGGCGAGCGCCGAACGGTCCGCCGGCAGCGGTGACGTCGCCCGGAACACCGACCACATCGTGTACTGGATGGTCTCGTTGATCTCGCGTGCCTTCGGCGCCATGACCCCATCGTCTCGCGGCCCTCCGGACCGGATGTGACGGGGTCGCTCAGCCCAGGTCGGCCAGCAGCCGGGCCGCCGCACCTCCCGCGGTGGCGACGCACGCGGGGATGCCCACGCCCGCCCACACCGACCCGGCCGCCTCGAGCCGGCTCAGGCCCTCGACCTGCGCATCGACCCCGGCCACCAGGTCGAGGTGGCCGACGTCGTACTGCGGCAGGCCGCCACCCCAGCGGGTGACCCGGTGCGCGCGCGGCGCCAGGGGGACCCCCAGCAGATCAGCAGCGTCGGCGAGCGCGGCGGCGGCGAGGTCGTCGTCGGAGCGCTGCAGCGAGCGCTCCTCGCCCGCCCGGCCGACCGACAGCCGCAGCACGTCGGACCCGCCGGCGGCCTCACGGACCCACTCCCACTTGCGCGCCGAGAAGGTCATCGCCTTGACCAGGCGCCCCTCGACGGCGGGCACCAGGACACCCGACAGACCCTCGCCCACGTCGTCGAGCGCACCGGGCGGCAGCACGGCCGTGACGAGCGCCAACGAGGCCATCCGCACCTCCCGCAGCCGCTCGGCGGCCTGCGGGAGGAGCGGCCGCAGCAGCCGGGCCGTCGCCGGCGCCGGGACGGCGAGCACGATGCCGTCGACCTCCAGCGCCGGTCCACGTCCGGCCGGACCGAGCAGCACCGTCCACCCGGCCCCGCACGCGACGACCTCCTGGACGCACGCGTCGGTGCGCACCTCGACCCCCTCGGCGACCAGCCGCTCGACCAGCACCTCGGCCAGGCGACCGACGCCACCTCGGAGCCCGGCGAACACCGGCCCCCCGGCGACGGCGGCCGACGCCGCCGCGTGCGCGACCTGGAGCAGGGACCGACCGTCGCGAGCCGCCGGCCACAGCGCCGGGACGGTGGCACGCAGCGAGAGCCGTTCTGCCCGACCGGCGTACACACCTCCGAGCAGGGGATCGACGAGGCGGTCGACCACCGCGTCACCCAGCCGGGCTGCCACGAGGTCGGCGACGCTCACGTCGTCTCCCACCGGACCGGCGGCCGGCTCGGCGCGCACGCGCTCCACCTCGTCCGCCGTGAGCAGCCCCGCCAGCGTCCCGGGGTCGGACGGGACGCCCATCACGGTGCCGGCGGGCAGCGGGTGCAACGACCCGCGCGACCAGACCGCCGCCCGGGCGGTGGCCGGGTGCACGACGTCGTCCCCCAGCCCGAGCTCGAGCGCGAGGTCGACCGCCTCGGGACGGCGGGCCAGCACCGACTCGGCCCCGAGGTCGAGCAGCACGCCACCGACCTCTCCGCGCCGCAGCGCGCCGCCGAGGCGTCCGGACTGCTCGAGCAGCACGACCCGGGCACCGCCCTGGTGCAGCCGCCACGCGGCGACCAGCCCGCTGACTCCCCCGCCCACCACGGCGACGGTCGGGGCGACGGGCATTCCCCCAGTGTCCCAACGCGTGCTCCTACACACCCCGTGGGGCCCGCGCACACGGCCTTCACCGTGCGTGCGGACCCCAGGAGGTGCGTGCCGAACGGGATCACTGCGGGGAGACCACCGCGCTGAACGTTCCCTGCGCCGCGGTGTCGGGGTCGCTGTGCGCGATCAGGACGTGGTTCAGGTCCGTGTCCCACTCCCCCACCTCGACCCGCACCAGGTCGCGTGCCACGGCGGAGCTCGAGGTCGCCTTGAACGCGAACGGCGTGCCGTTGGTGGTGACGGGGTTCTCCGGCTGGTGCGCCGGCACGGTGTCGATGAAGCCGACGGACGTGACCAGGGAGGTGACGAACTGGGCCTGCGCGTTGCCGGTCTTCACCAGGGTCCCGTTGAGCCCCCGGATCACCAGGCTGAGTCCATGTACGTCCAACGTGCCGCGGTTGGTGATCTGCACCTGGAAGCGCACCTCCTCCCCTCGGTTGATGGACGTGCCGACAGCGGGGGAGATGTCGACGAGCTCCAGGTCCAGGAAGTCGCGCGGGTAGTTCTCGATCTCGGTCTTCAGGTCTGCCAAGACGCTCACTGGGGGGTTCCTCTCATCGTGCGGACCGCTGATCGGCCCGACCCCCTCACCGTGCCGTCCGGGGGTCGGCGGGCGGCAGGGGGGAAACCCTCGTCCGACCCCCGGGGATCAGGCGCCGGTCGCGAGGCGGGTCACCCGGTGCGACAGCTCGGCCCGGTTGCGCAGGCCGAGCTTGCGGTAGATCCGGGTGAGGTGGGCCTCCACCGTCGACTCGCTGACGAACAACCGGGTGCCGATCTCCCGGTTGCGGTACCCCGAGGCGACCAGGTCCGCGACCTCGCGCTCGGTCGCCGTCAGGTCATCCTCGGTCGTGCCGCGGAGCCGGTCCCGCAGCCGGGTCGCCACGGCCTCCCACCCCCGGACGGAGCGGTCGCCGAAGAAGACCCCTGACCGCTCGGCCACCTCCCGCACGTCACGGCGGCGACCGCTGCGCAGCCCGGCTGCGACCAGGGAGCACCCGACGCGGGCCGCGTCGAGGTCGGTGCCGAGGTCCAGCAGCCGACCGTGCGCATCGGCCAGGACGTCCACCGATCCCGGGTCGTCGTCGAGCAGCAGCAGCAGGCCCGTCGCGGAGCGCGCGTGGGCCTGCACCCACGGCGACCCCAGCTCGGTCCCGAGCGTCCGCAGACGTCCGCCCATCGTCTCGAGGCCCGCTCGGTCCCCTGCCATCGTCGCCAGCTGGACCGCCTGCGGCAGCAGCGGCACGGGCCCCGGGTGCACGTACCCCATCGAGTCGAGCACCTCCTGCCCGCGCCGTGCGAGCTCCAGCGCGGCCGCCCAGTCCTGCCTGGACGCCGCGAGCAGGCAGCGGACGTGCCACGCCATGGCGCGCCGAGGGCGCTCCCCGACCCGCTCCGCCCACCAGTCCAGGCGGTCGGCGCACCACTCGGCGGTCGCTGCGTCACCGCGCAGGGCCGCGACCTGTCCGCTCGGGTACGCCAGCCACGACACGGCCCGCTCGTCGCCGCAGTCGCGGGCGGCGTCCAGACCCTCGTCGCAGTGCCTGGCGGCGAGGTCGAGGTCGCCGGCGGCAAGGGCGAGCTGGGCCAGGTCGCAGCGTCGGTAGGCGAGCTGGAACTGCGTCCCGCTGCGCCGGGCGGTGGCCAGCATGGCCTCGAGGTCGCAGCCGGCCGGGCCCAGCCGGCCGTCCCACAGCCGCTGCCGTCCGCGCAGCACCCGCGGCCACAGGACCAGCTCGCCGGCCGTGACCCGGTCGCCGAGAGCGACGGCCTCATCGACCAGGGAGTCGGCGCTGCGGCCGAGCAGCAGCGAGGCCGTGGAGGCCGCCGACGCCGCCTGGGCCACCAGCACGTCGTCACCGCGTGCCCGCCCGAACGCCAGTCCCTCGAGGGCGAGTGCCAGCCCCTCGGCGGGCCGACCCAGGTGCACACCGACCAGCCAGCCGAGCACCCCCAGCAGCCGTCCGCGCAACCGGTCCCGGTCGGGCGGCCCCCCGGCCGGGACCTCCTGCAGGGACGAGAGCAGCACCTCCTCGGCGCCGACGAAGTCGAGCGTCACCCGCCGGGCGACGACCTCCGCCCGCTGCGGCCCGGCCCCGAGCCGGTCCAGGAGCCCGCCCGTCAGGCCGACCGCGGTGGGCAGGTCACCGGCGCACGCGAGCTGCACCGCCTGCCCGAGCGTGCGGCGCACGACGGCGTCCTGCGATCCTGCGGGCGTCAGCCGGACGCTGTGGCCGAGCAGCTCGGCCGCCGGACGCGGTTCGCGCCGTCGAGCGAACCGGGTCGCCGTTGCCTCCAGCCGCGCCGCGACGTCCTCCTGCGGCTCCGCGCTCGCCCGGGCCAGGTGCAGCACCCGGACGTCCGGGTCGGGGACCACCTCGGCGAGCACGCCGTGCAGGTGCGCGCGGTCGATCCGGTTCGTCGTGCGCACCAAGTAGGTGGCGATCAGCGGGTGCGACAGGCGCAGCACGAACTCCTCGTCCAGGGTGAGCACCCCGGCGTCGAGCCCTGCCCGCACGGCCTCGTCCACCGGACCGGCCAGGGCGTCGGCCAGCACCGGCACCGGGGACGGTCCGGCGAGCGAGAGCAGGCGGAGCAGCCGGGTCGTCGCCGGGGGCAGGCCGCAGATCCGCTCGCCCAGGGCGTCCAGGACCGGAGCGCGGTCCCCGGCGCCGCCCGGTGCGATCGCCCGGGACAGCTCGACGGCGACCCACGCGTTGCCGTGCGCGAGGTCGCAGGCCCGGGCCGCGTCGCGGACGCTCACCCCGGGCACGCAGGAGCGGACCACCCGGCGCAGCTCGGTGGTGCTCAGCGGGCCGACCTCGACCACCGCGGCGGACCGGTCGACCTCGTCGACGGGGGTCGCCAGGGTGCCCGGGCTCCAGGTGCGTGCCGTCGCGAGCAGCGTGACGGGACCGTCGAGCCGGCGCAGGACGAAGGTCAGCACCGCCCGGCTGGCGGGGTCGAGCCAGGGCAGGTCGTCGACGGCCAGGACGAGGGGCCGCTGCTCGGCCAGCGCGCCGAGGTGGTCGAGCACCTGGCGGGACCGGGAGAGCACCCCTGCCTCGTCCTCCCACCACCGAGCGCCGTCCCGACGGCCCCCGGGGTCGGACGGGCCGAGCAGGTCGAGCAGCCCCTGTCCGGGGTGCCGGGCGTCGTCCTCGCCGGGTCTGGCCACCAGCACCGTCGCCCCGGACGTCCGGCACCGCTCGACGGCCCACGCCCACAGCGTCGACCGCCCGATCCCCGCCTCGCCCACGAGGACGACCGAGCGGGTGCCGTCCCCCGGGGCCAGCAGCCCGTCGAGGCGGCGGCGTTCGGCTGCCCGACCCACGATCGGCGCCGGGCGAGGCCTCGGGAACCCCGCGGCCGGCAGGTGGGCCCGGTCCCCGAGGTCCGACGCCGGCGCGGGTCCGGTGGTCACGACCACGTACGCGAGGAGGGCCGTCCCCCGACCGCGATACGTCCGGGGCCGGTGCGGAGTCAGCCACTGCCTACGCTGCGGCCATGGACGCCGCCACCTGGTCGCTGGCGCTGGTCGTGGCCACCGCCCTGCACGCCGGGTTCCAGCTGACCGTCACGCTCGTCGTCTACCCCGCGCTGGCCGCCGTGCCGGCACCGGAGTGGGAGCAGGCCCACGCCTCCCACTCCCGACGGATCGTCCCCCTCGTCGCCATCGTCTACGGCGGGGCCCTGGTCACCGGCGTCGGCGCCGTCGTGACCGCACCCTCGACCACGACGTGGCTCGCGCTCGCCGGCACCCTGGCCGCCGTGCTCGTGACGGCCGTCTCGGCCGCCCCGACGCACTCCCGACTCGGGGCGGGCAGGGACGACGTGCTCGTGCGGCGGCTGCTGCGGGCGGACCAGGGTCGCAGCGTGGCTGCCGTGGCCGCCCTCACCGCAGGGGTCGCCGCCGCGGTGTGACGGTCCGACGGGCCGTGCCCGCGTCGGTACGGCTTCGAGACCGGATCGCGACCCATGGAACGGCCCCGGACGGGAACCTCGGACCACGACCGGGCGTCGCAGCCTGGACGACCGGGTGCCGATCGACCGGGACGGCACCGACCGAGCAGGGGGGACGACATGCGATCACCGATCCGTGGGGGCAGCGCGAGCCGGGCAGGCGCGGCGGCGACGCTGCTGGTGCTGCTGCTCGCCGGGTGCGGCGCCACGAGCGACAGCGGCGCGTCCAGCGGCGGCGGGGTGGCGGCCGACGAGACCGCGCCCGAGCCGGGGGGCGAGGCGCCGGCCGACCAGGACGGCGGCGGCTCGGGCTCTGACTCGGGTTCGACATCGGGCCCGGGGTCCGCCGTCACGGTGCCGGAGCGCAAGATCACCCGGTCCGAGGTGGGCGTCCAGGTCGACGACCTGTCGCGCGCCGCCCAGCAGGTGCGTGACCTGGCGGCAGCGAACGGCGGAGAGGTGAGCGACGAGAGCATCGGCCTGTCACGGGCAGCCTCGCCGGGCTCCTTCGACGGCCCCTACGACCCGTCCGAGGCTCCCGTCGGCGTCGACGTGCAGCCGGCCGTGACGGCGTTCCCGGGCGAGGCCCGGCTGGTGCTGCGGGTCCCGCCCGAGACGGCCGAGGAGACCGTGAACGAGATCGCCGCGCTCGGCACCGAGACGGGCCGGTGGACG